>NZ_JBFHFD010000410.1:0-7875 GCF_041583735.1 Novipirellula sp. | reverse complement strand
CGTTCGCAACCACACCGAAGCGACTCGCGTGATCACGGTTGAACGTGACAAAGCGGGCCCGATCACCGGCGCGGACATCCAAACCGATGCTGATGTCGAAATCATTAACAAGAATCATGTGATCGCGACGCTGACCGACGACGTTCCCTTCATGATGGAAATGGTTGTCGAAAATGGTCGCGGTTATGTGCCTAGCACCGAGCACAGCAGCGTTGACCACGAAATTGGAATCATTCCAATCGACGCGGTCTTCAGCCCGATCACCCGTGTCCGGTACGAAGTTGAGGAAACGCGTGTTGGTCAAAAAACCAACTTCGACCGTTTGATCCTCGAAGTCTGGACCGATGGCAGCCTGAACCCCGAATTGGCGTTGGTCGAGTCGGCGAAGATCCTTCGCAAACACCTCAACCCATTCGTTCAGTACCGCGAACTCGGACCGAGCATTTTCTCGGCTGCACGCGGTGGAACGGGATCGCCCGAGGCTCAACTCGAAGCGAAACTGAACATGACGCTAGCCGACCTGCGTTTGTCGGTCCGAGCCAACAACTGCTTGGAAAGCGAAAATATCATGACGGTTCGCGACCTAGTCCAACGCACCGAAGATTCGCTGCTTGAAGTTCGCAACTTTGGCGACACCACGCTAAACGAAGTACGCGAGAAACTTTCTCAGTACGGGCTGCATCTTGGCATGCGAGTGCCAAACCAACCTTTGTTCTAAGATGACGCTTGCGTCATCGAAAACCCCTTACAATTTCTATAGAAACTTTTTGACGGATATTCCGCCATGCGACACCGACGACGAGGCCGCGTGCTTGGACGAAGTCCAAGCCACCGCAAGGCGCTGCTGAAGAACTTGGCCAGTGCACTGTTCCTTACTGAACGCGATGCAACTTACGACGACAACGCCCCTAAGGTTGCCGGACGCATCACGACCACATTGCACAAAGCCAAAGAGGTTCGCCCCTTGGTAGAAAAGTGCATCACGATCGCGAAGAAATCGTTGGTTGCGGCTGAAGAAGCTCGCAAGTACGAAGCGCCAGCGGAACGTGGCACCGACGCCTACAAGAAATGGCGAACCAGCGACGATTGGGCAAAGTGGGCTGCAGCCCGCGCGCCGGTTGTTGCGGCTCAGCGACGCGTGGTGCAGTTGATTGGTGATCGCCAAGCAACTCGCATCCTGTTCGACACGATTGCCGAACGCTACGCAGATCGTCCCGGTGGATACACACGCATCTTGCGTCTGGCTACACCTCGTTTGGGCGACGCCGGTACCCGCGCAATCCTTGAACTCGTTGGCAAAAACGATCGCGTCAAGCGAAAAGCGGAACGCCCTTCGTTCGAATCCGAAGCTCCGCAACAAGAGCAAGAAACCGTTGCTGCAGGCAGCGACGAGTAAACGAAATCGTGAACCCGCGACCCCGCGGTTTTAAAACACAAAAAGCCAATCTGCTTTTCCGAAAGCAGGCTGGCTTTTTTCATAGGCGGATTTCGCCCCTGGGTTTCAACCCCAGAGAAGCGTGCGACATTGGCGGCCTTTTTCTCATGGCCTCCGCTTTTCTAATGGCCTCCGCTTTTCTCATGGCCTCCGCTTTCGCCTGCGTTTGGCTCGAGCACAAATCGGTAGCCAGCGTCACGGATCGTCAGCAGATGGACGGGAACCGTGCTATCGGGCTCGATGATCTTTCGCAGCCGGGCGATGAATTGATCGACCGCTCGCGTCTGCAGATTGCCCGACATCCCCCATACCTCACTTAACAATTCATTGCGACTGATGACCCGATTCGGGTTCTCGACAAAGTAACGCAACAGCCGCAACTCCTTGGGCGTCATCCGCACCGGTTTACCGGCGGCTTGAACTTCGTGGGTTTCAAAGTTGACCTCGAGCAAACCGAACTGCACTTCGGATACTGCTGTTCGAGCCTTTTTGGGTGCAGGCTTGTTCCGTTCGAACCCTGCGATTTGGAGCAGGTTTTTCACCCGACTGAGCAATTCATCCAACTCGAACGGCTTGCTCATGTATTGGTTCGCCCCCACGTCGAAACCGCGAGTCCGATCCTCGGCAAGCGTGCGGGCAGACAACATCAACACCGGAATCATCGATCCCTGCTCACGAATCGCTTCGCAGACCGAATACCCGCTCATGCCGGGCAGCATCAGATCGAGCACGACCAAATCGACCGACGCCGAACTGGCGTCAATCAAACGCAGCGCGGTGGGACCGTCCTCGACGAGCGAGACGCGATACCCCTCGGCCTCGAGGTTGTACTTGATACCGACCCCAAGGTGCTTTTCATCTTCAACAACAAGTATATGCGCGGGCATGACGATTACTTTCTAAATTCATCTCGTTGCGAGAGCGGTTCACTTGAAGGGTCGCTGGGCGAGGCGTCCTCGCCCCGAACGAGTCCTTTTAGAATCACCTGAAACTCAGTGCCGGGCTGATCACTACGATCGAGAATTCGCACCGACCCTCCCACCGATTTTGTTACATTGCGAACCAAATGCAGCCCTAATCCGGTGCCCGGTTGGCTGCGTTCGAGTTCGTTTCCTAGCCGAACGAAGCGACCAAAGACCTTGCGTTTCTGGTTTGCTGGAATGCCGTTGCCGTTGTCGATAATGGAGACGATGACTTGTTGCTCATCGGCCACCCGGGCTCGGACCGCTACCGCTCTAGGATTGCCGCCATATTTCACTGCGTTGTCGATCAAGTTTCGAAACAGAATCTCCAACTGAACCGGTTGGCTTCGCAGGGTGATGGTAGGACTCTCGACGATGATCGTGTCCTCGGGAACACGATACCGCAAGCAGGCTGCGGAACTACATTGAAGCAACAACTGATCCAGCCGCACCTCTTCCTTCTCACTCGGCTCGGTCCCACGCTCGATGCGGGCGGCGTCAAGCAAATGGTTGATCAGGGAATCGAGCCGCTCGACATCCTCGAGCATGAACCGATGAAAGTCCTTCTGTTGCTCTTCGCCCACGTTCCGCCGGGTCAGCGTTTGCAAGTACAGCTTCAGTGACGCAATCGGGCTTTTGAGCTCGTGAGTCACCGAGTCAATGAAATTGGATTGCCGCCGATTCAAGTTCACCGCTTTGACGGTCAGCGTCAGATAAGCGATCGAGCCAGCCAGCATGCCAGCGAGCAAAATGACTCCGGTGGCCAGAATCACCCAAAAGACAGGCTTCGATGCTTGCCCCCCTTGCGCGCTCAACCAGCTGGCAATAATCCACACCGCCGCCAACACCACGACGATCACAATCATCACCACCCCCAAAGTAATGGGAGCGGTCAAGGAACGGCGTTCAAACATGCTGATGGCCATAAAGGAGATTGCTACAAATCAGAGACAAAAAAATAAGCCGCAACGTCCCCCCCACACTCGAGAGCGATTTTGTTGCCACAAGGCTGTAAAAAGAATCGGCTTAGGAAAAATAAAAGAGGACTATCTTCGCGGATCCCCGCTGAGTTTAAAAAAAACGAGCTTTCTGGCAGTGACGCTACTAACGGAAGCCGCAATAATAATGGGATGAGGCGATATAACCCCCTTTAACGGCAAAATCCGGAGCAGGCCGATGGGCGCTGATACGCGAACACGACGTTTTTCAGAGCGAACGATCCGACAGGTTCGGTTGGATTGTAACCGCGCGATGACGCGAGCACGATTCTGTCCCGAGCAAAGTGACGTTGTCCAGTTGCGTTGCGTGGATGAATCGCTCGAATCCGAACACTCCTTTGGGAACCAGCTGTGGTATTTCGAGGGAGTCGGCGTCGATATCGATCAACATCGCTGCAGCGTGTTCGGGGTGGTTGAATATTCGGTTCAATTCGGGCTGCATGAATTAGTCGACGACGGGGTGTTTGATTCCGAACAACAGCGTGAACGATTTCGCCATATCTATGAACGCGAAGTCCATCCTCCATCGTGGCGTCAACCCGCCCACCGCTGGTTGGCGATCGGGATGGTCGCGGTGACCTTCACTTGGCTGTCGTATCTACTCCTCCGCATTTTGTCGGTCTAGCGTTTGGACATCACGGACCGCAACTCTGTGGATCTCGACGAGACGCCGCCCGCAGACCATCGACATCGCGAATCCGTCGATCCTTTTTCACATGGATCGCCATCGCAGCGGGTGGTGATCGATGTTTCGGATCTGAAAAAGAAGTACTCGGCGTGGTCCTTTCGCGGCCGCCATGTGGTCGAGGCCCTGCGAGGAGCGAGTCTGCAAGTTCGCGCAGGCGAAGTATTCGGGTTGCTCGGCCCCAACGGCGCCGGTAAAACCACGCTGATCAAAATTCTGCTCGGTGTGATTCGCAGCAGCTCTGGATCTGCATCGCTGTTTGGCGAACCGGCCGGCAGTATCGCGGCGAGAATGCGAGTGGGCTATTTGCCAGAATCATTGCGAGTTGACCGTCATCATTCCGCGCGATCCGCGCTACGCTACTATGCTCGCATGAGCCAGATGTCGGGTGCTGAAATCAACCGACGCAGCGACGAACTGCTGGAACTGGTCGGGCTGCGAGGACGCGACCGAGAATCGGTTCGCCAGTTCAGCAAAGGGATGTACCAACGACTCGGACTTGCCCAAGCGCTGATGCATGATCCCGATCTGCTCGTCCTGGACGAGCCCACCGACGGGCTCGACCCCGTGGGTCGCAACGAAGTCCGCAAGGTTATCGATCGATTGCGAGCATCAGGAAAGACGATTTTCTTGAACAGCCATATCTTGCAAGAAGTCGAATTGATCTGTTCACGTGTCGCGATCATGTCTCATGGCAAGATCTGTGTCGCTGGACGCATCGATGAACTGACTCAATTTGACCGCTTCGAAGAAGTCGCATTCGAAGTCGCGATGCCCGCACCGGGGTCCTCGGCTCAAGAGCCCACCCAATGGCTGCGGCAATCCTTTCCTGCCATCCAATTCGCTGGCGGCACGCCCTCCGATCCCACATCGACGTCGGCCGACCTTGACGCTCCGCATGCTTTGACGCTGGAGTTCACGCTGCCACTGTCCTCGCAATCCGAGGTCGATGACGTGGTCGATGGTTTACGACGCAACGGATTTTCGCTCCGCGGATTGAAACTAAAACGCGAATCGTTCGAAGAGACATTTATGCGTGAAGTCTCAAGATCCAAGGAGACAACGTGAGACGTTTGTGGCCTTACATCGCGATCATTCTCGATTCGTTTCACGCGGCGCTGTCGTCGCGAATTTTGTGGGTGGCATTTATCGCGATTTGGATTCTGCTAGGAGCTCTAGCGCCAATCGGATATCGCGAAGACTTCACCACCACGTTCCGTGATCGTGATATCGATAACGGCGGTCGACTCAAAGCGATGTTGGCGGCGGGTATCACCGACCCCAGTAAAGCAGACACACCGGTCGGTAAGATCGCGAATGGATTGCCCGAAGATGTCAAACGCGAACTGCGTCAGATTGGCCAAGGCGAAGATGTGCGGTTTTACTTCACCACGCTGGCGGATTCGCTTAACTCGTTGTTCGAGGACGAGTCGTGGTACGACGCCGAGCTATGGAAATCGACGGCCCGACTGCGTGAGCTTCGTGAGCTCGATGAACTCGGCCCTGACCAGATCGACGAAACGCTACGCAAACGCCGGGCGAGACTACGGATCGAGGCCGCGATTCCTGGTGTGTTTGAATCACGCTCGGCTCGATCGATCATGCTGACCTATCTGGGCATCGACTTCCCTGCACGCTTTGCCGTCGACAAAACACAATTTCTGATTTTGTTAAATCAGATTGTGGTGCCAACGATCATCAATTGGCTGCTCGGATTTATCCTCGTCTTCTTGGGAATCTTGGTCACGGCGTCAATCATTCCCGACATGCTGCAACCGGGATCACTTCACCTGCTACTCAGCAAACCCGTCTCGCGTTGGCTGCTGCTGCTAAGCAAGTTTGTGGGCGGTTGCGCGTTTGTGTTTCTGTGCGTCATTCAATTGATCATCGGACTGTACTTGATCGCGGGACTGCGATTGGATGTATGGAACGCCCGCCTGCTGCTTTGCATCCCCGTTTCGGTATTTGTGTTTGCCGTCTTTTACAGCGTCTCGACGCTTGCGGGGCTTCGCTTTCGATCGCCCATTTTGGCGATTGGGATCACATGCATGTTTGGTGCCTACCTGGTCGTCGTGGGCATGATCGGTGGCTTCTTTGACGGCTTTGTCACACGCCCGAGCACGATCAACCAAATGACGATCGCAGGCGATGAAGTGTTCGCGACAACGCGGGGCGAGGGCTTGTTACGGTGGGACGTAAAAACCGAACAGTGGGACGAGATCTATGAATCCGAAGCCCTCGGACGCAACCGCGTGCTTGCGCCAGTGGCAATCGATGACTCGACCATTGTGACGGCGGTCGTCCGCGGCGGTCGCTTTAATCCGTTTGGACTCGGCGGCTTTGATCTGCTCGTGCTCGACGAAGCAAACCAGTGGCGTGCTCAGCCAAGTTTGCGATTGCCGACGGCGACCCAGCAGCTTGCAACCACAACGAGCGAAGTATTCGCGATCAATTCAAGCGGGATTGCCGTTACATCAAAACAACAAGTCCGCAAGGCGATGGGTGAACCGAGCTATAGCAAAGAGGTAGACGACGACTCCGCAGCGGCAACGTCCGCAAGCGGAATGTCATCCGCTCCCCCGCAGAACAGCTGGCTGCAAAAATTGGCGAGCATGATGGGGGCGGCTACCGAAGGATTCCAAGACATCCTGCCCAGCGACGTCCTGCTTACTCCGCCCCGCAGCGTTGGGATCAATGCCTCAGGCGATACGATGGTTTTGTTTAGCGGCAAGCAACTGTCACGACTTCAACCGACAACGGATTCCACAACGCCCAAACTTGGATCCAGCGCGGCATGGAAAGTCGTCGCCACACACACCATCGATGCCTCGCTACCTCGCTTTGCGTTCCTCGCGCTGAGTCGCGACTCGGTTCTGCTAGCCAGCGACGCTGACTCGCTTCAGATTTTCGATCGCGACACCCTCACACCGACGGTAAGCGTGCCGCTACCCGACCGTTTGTCGGTCGTGTCCTCAATCGCGATTGGCGACGATTCGCGTTTCGTCGTCTTGACCAGCGATCAGCGATGCCGCGCATTGACGCGTGAGTCAGATTCGCAAAAGTGGACGCTCAGTGATCCCTTGCCCCAAACTAACATCGATGCGATTGCCACGGACAAGCGATCCTCGACGCTGATGATTGCACATCACATCGACCAAGTGGACTTGCTTGATGCCGAGACATTGACGCTGCATCGCACGCTGCGACCGCAGTTGTCGACATGGCGTCAAATCGATCGTTTTGTGATCGGCCCGCTTCGCAGCATCACGCCTCAGACGAGCGAACTGGGGGGCACCATCGCTGCGATTGTCAGTGGCGAATCGTCGTTTGAAATCAACCGTGACGAGTTTGGGCCCGTCGAATTGGTTCGCTACAAAATCCTCGAACCCGTCCTCAGTTGCACGCTGTTTATCGCGGTGCTGTTGACGACCAGCTGCGTCTATTTTTCACGACGTGACTTCTAAACGCTGTAGCTTCTCGCTGTCGTGACTCGCTAAGTCCGCTGCCAGATGCGGATGACATTGGATTCGATATTGGCCACGGCATTTTCGCCGTGTGGATCCCCGCACCGCCCCCCCTTTGCAACCAAGTCTGCTGATGAGTTAAAAGTTGATAGCAATTCGGATTAGGTAGTTAGTTAGGTAGGTAGAAGCCACCATCCACGCTCTGGCGAGTCCTCATTCCGCTTCGCGGCACCCTAAATAATGAAAACGGCGGTTAGTGTATAATTTACGATGGCTGACGTGTGAGTTGGGTCGCAGATCGTGCTCCACTGGCGTCTAGAGCCCGTTGGCG
>NZ_JBFHFD010000409.1:0-7889 GCF_041583735.1 Novipirellula sp. | reverse complement strand
TGGTCGAAACCCCCTGTACACCGTCTTCGATTCCATTGGTCACGGCGGAGATATTGACGATCAAATCCTCATCGACTTCATCAATGCCATCCGCAACGGTGACCGCCGTGAAGGACGTTGAAATGGATCCTGCCGCAATGGTGATCGGAGTCGTCAAACCGGTAAAGTCCAATCCTGCGGTGGCGGATCCACCCAGCGTCAAATCGATCACCACATCCTTGCCCGACAGTGTGGAAAGTGTCGCGGTATAGACAATTGATTCGGTCGATTCGGTCACCGAAGTTTTGTCGACGGCGAGCGTGACCAGCGGAGCCGCGTCATTGTCGTTGATCGTGGTCGACGCGACCACCGAGCCTGACAAGGTTGCGTTGGTCGGATTGACCAACGTCAGCACGACCGACTCGTTGAACTCATCCAGCGTGTCTTCGTCCGCGGTAATGGTCACCGTCGCGGTGGTCGCCCCAGGTGCAAAGGTCAGCGTCGAGTGCGACGCGGTATAATCGGTTCCATTGATTGCAGTCCCTGTGAAATCAATACCGACCGTAATCGAATCGACCGAAGGATGCGAAAGCGTTGCGGTAAACGTCGTTGTCCCGGAAGCCTCGGAAATCGTCGTTGCGCCACCTGACAAGGCCACGCTTGGCACCGGATCATCATCGGTAATCAGCACCGAGTCCGATAAGACGCCGGTAGTGACGACGTCGCTTGTCAGCCCGGTGACAACGCTTGCCACGTTGACGATCACTTGTTCGTCGCCTTCATGCCGATTGTCTTGAACCGCAATCACGCGGGTAAACCCAGTAGTTTGCCCTGCGGGAATCGTAATATTTTTTGGTGGCGGGATAAAGTAATCACCATCGTTGGGCCCGATTCCTTCGATCGCGATTCCGGCGGTTTGGATTTCCACAAACACATCGCGTCCGGAGACTTCCGACAAGGACGCCGTAAACGTGGCGACGCCCGAGTTTTCAAGAATCGAGTCAACATCGCTCTGGAAGGTCACGTTTGGCGCGTCATCGTCGTCCAAGATCGCCGTGTTGACCACGCCTGGGGTAGCAATTCCGGCATTCACCGCACTTACGATTTGCACCCCAACGATCTCTTGGTCTTCTTCGTCAAACGACACCGGTTCGTCGACCGCCGTCACGGTCAGTGCCGCTGTGGTTTGCCCCGCAGGAATGGTGACCGACAGCGGTGAGTGGTCGTAGTCTAAAACGGGCAGCGCATCGCCGCTGAGCCCAAAATTAACGGTCACGTCTCTACCAGAAACGGTGTTCAGCGAAACCGTAAACGTGGCAACGCCGCCGCTTTCGGGAATGGTCGTGTTGTCCACCGCAAGCGAAACCGTCGGCTCGGGATCATCGTCAAGGATGATTGTTTGCGCACGTTGCTGTCCGAGTTCCGTCCCCCGTGTCACATTGGCGATATCGATGACCACAAGTTCGTTCGACTCATCAAGCGCATCGGGTACCGCGGTGACCGTGGTTGACGCCTGCAAGCTGCCCGCAGGAATCACGATTTGCAGCACTGGATCGATAAAATCCACGCCGCCTGCGGTTGCAAACGGCCCCAGCGTACTTGGCTGCACCACCTCGAGATCGACGACGACATCGAAACCTGAAATCGTGGAAAGCAGCGCCGTAAAGGTGGCAACGCCGCCCGCTTCGGCAATCGAAACCGGTGTCGAAGAAAGCGTTACCGTTGGCGGTGCGTCATCATCGACAATCGTCACCGTGACCGAATCCGTACTGCCTTTGACCGCGCCGGCCGACACCCCTGCAATCGAAACCATCACATCTTCATCGGGCTCATCAAGCGTGTCTTGCACACTTGTGACCAAAGTGGTCGTGCCAGTAAGCGATCCCGCAGGAATCGTGATTTGCAAGTTCGGATTAATGTAATCGACGCCGCTTCCGATCGCAGTACTGGCTGCATCGACTTGCAAATTGATGACGATATCGACCGGCGAAAATGCAGCAATGGACGCTCCGATAATCGCCGTCTCGCCGGCTTCGCCAATCGTCAGCCGGTCGATTGTCAGATTCACGACCGCCGGATCATCGTCCACGATTGTGGTGGTTGCACTGGCGACTCCGAACACACGTGCGTTGGTCAACGCCGCACCATCGATTTCGATCACCGCCGTTTCGTCGAACTCGTCCTGCGAATCTTGCAGTGGCATCAACTGAGCTGTCGCCGTCAACGAACCGGCAGGAATCAGGATCGAAACTGGAGCGATATAGTCCACGCCCTCGGTGGCGACGTTCGGTCCATGGTCCGGCGAAGTGGCGTTCGCTTGTAGCGGCACAAGAATGTCTTCGCTGTAAACGCGACTCAGGGTGGCGGTGTACGTTGCAAAGGCATCACTTTCGTTGACCGTGTCGGGGGCAACCGACAGACTTACCGCAGGAGCCAGAAAGGTGCTCGCGTCCTTCAATTTCCAAGCACCACGGCCGAGCGTTCCGAGCACCAACACATCATCGGCCGCGTCGTAGTCCATATCGTAGATCGGAGCATTAGGCACATTGCTGCCAAATTCAAACCAAGTGCCGACCGCGTCAAACGTCATCGCATAGACGCCCTGGTTCGTCCCCAGCACCAAGCCTTCGAACAGTTTGCCTCCGATTGTGGTCGAGATGTACTCCATCGCGCGAAACGCGGTCGCGCCGAGTGTTCCAAGATTTCCAGTGATGTCATCCCAGGTGCCACCTTTGTCGGTCGTTCGCGCGACGGTGTCCGAATCAATTGCAACGGCTTCCCACCATTCATTTGGATTCATGCGAATATCGAGAACAGTGCCTCCGATATCGATATTGGTAGTGAACGTGCTGACGGTTTCTTCACGAACATAAACATTGCCGAACGCGTCTCCGGCGTAAATCACTGCCGCATTGTCGCCATGGACAGCCGAACGACCGCCGTAGGCCATCGGATTTGCCACCCCACCAGCAACATGAAACGTGGACGCTTGCGTGATTGAGTTGCCTTGAGAAAAGGATTCGTAGACTCCATTGCGTGCACCGATAATCAATTGTCGCGGGTCAATGGCATTAAGCACCACGGAAGTATCAAATTGGGGCTGCAGCGGAGCTCCACTCGTAACGACCAAAGGTCGATTCGTGCCACTGATTAGATTGTTGTTGGCGTCCCATACGGTCGAGCGGAAACCGGCCAAATTCTGAAAACTACTGTAGCGAATCGACCGTCCCTGATCCGCCAACGTGACGTTGTCAACGACAACATCCCCGCCATCGCCGCCCGACATCAAACTCCACTCCTGTTGATCTTCGTTCAACTGATACTGAGTCCCATTGTCTTGCGCTCCGGCAAGAATGACATTCGAATTACTGTCGTAGGCGACATCGTGATATTCAAACACTCCCAGACTTCCCGACAAGGATTCCCAGATCCCCGAATTGTCTTGTGGGCTGGTGCGACGAAAGATCCCGCCATCATTGACTTCTAACATATTGCCGTTTGCATCAAACGCGATGTCGCGTGAATCGGCATGCGGTGCACTGCCATTGGCCGTCCCGCCACTGGGATCAAATGCATTCGCGTCGTCGGTCAAGTGATCCCATTGGGGTGAGGGAATCTGCAGCGGATCACGACTGATTTTAACATCACCACGGAACAGCGATCCGGTAAAATTGCTGGCACCAATCGCGTTGGGAAACGGAGTTTCTTGTCGGTCGCCCCCGATGTAAACGATGTCGTGGTCATTGGGATCGATACCGATGGAAAAGTGAATGCGGCCTTGGCTACCGGGTACCGACGTGTCTTTGAAGGTGGGGCTGGGGTTCGTGATTTTGGTGATTTGGCCGGTGTTCGCCGTGTAGGTTCCTCCCCCGGTTCCGTCGGAAAAGTTGAGCGTGACATTATCATTGTCAACTCGCGTTACAACCCATTGACCATTCGCCGGCGTCGAATTGGTACTATCACGAACTCCGTTGACTAACACCAAGTCGCCTGTCTGTAAACCATGCCCCACGGCCCTGATGCTGATCGGACTCGTATTGGTCACCCCGGTGAT
Source organism: Novipirellula sp. (assembly GCF_041583735.1). Classification (NCBI taxonomy): domain Bacteria; kingdom Pseudomonadati; phylum Planctomycetota; class Planctomycetia; order Pirellulales; family Pirellulaceae; genus Novipirellula; species Novipirellula sp. The sequence continues at coordinate 3,856 of NZ_JBFHFD010000409.1, read as the reverse complement.
GTTCGTTGCATTTGCTATCGGAAGAATCGGTACATCCATCTCGCGCCAAATGGGCGAAACGGTATCTCCGGTATCCGTATAAAAAAGTCCTGCGGGTTGGCCGCCAACAATGATCCCCACAAACAGACGCCCCGAATTCGGGTGCACGACCATTTCGGTATTGCTAATCCCGCCACCATTGAGCAGTCCCTGCAACGCCGCATTGGACTGGGAAACATTATTCCAGGTCAAACCAAAGTCGTCCGACCGAAAGATGCCATCGGGGCCTGACACGTACAAACGATTGTAAGCGCTCAGATCGGCGAACAAATCATTGAATCTGTCGGCGGGGATTCCCGGAAACGCCTCAATTGTAATTTCAGTAAACGTCGCCCCTCCATCGGTACTGCGATAGATGCCGCCATTGAAGAAATCGTCACTCGAGACGACGATCGTGTTGCCGAAATCTTTGGATGCGATGCCTGAAACTCGAATTCCCGCCAAGCCAACGCTGCCAGGATCGACCCAAGTGTCGCCGCCGTCATGAGTCACGTAGACCGAGCCCACCGAGCCTCCGGCGCCCCCAAAACTGCTGTAATTACCGGTCCCGGCGACCAGCGTTTGAAAGGGAGTTCCCGATGGATTGGTAAAGAACGTATCTTCGGTGTCAAACTCGATCGCCCCAATCGTCAACGATGGCAGGTGGTCGGTTTGCGGGGTCCAATCGGGATTCGCATCAGTCGCATTGTCGGTTCGCCAAATCCCGCCGTTGATACTGCCGACATAGACCACATCGGGGTTGGTCGGGTGAGCTAAGACCGACTCGATCGCGCCGTTGACGCGATTGTTAGGCGTGATATTGGTGACCTGACCATTGCTGGTCGGCGCCCCTCCCTGCTCGACGAAGATCCCCAACTCGGGGGTCGCTGGCACATAAGCCAATAATCGTCGCTCCTCGAGATTCTCGAATCGACTTTGTCGAAACCAATTGCGGCGGCGTTGACGGGCTAGCTTCGAACGAAGACGACGGGTGCGAGATGTCATGGTTGAAGAGCTCGGAAGCAGTGGGGAAAGCACGGAAAATCAAGGTTCTTCCGCAAATGCACGAATGGGTTGCAGCCCGATTTTCAGCTGCATCCCATTGCAAACCCCACCGCTATCTCTGAGAGCCACCAAACACCCGCAATGAATTCGTTGATTGCCACGGGTGAAATGAAGAGGGAGACCTTAAAAATAGGGAAGAGGGCGCATTTAGCGAATTTGACGATTATGGTGGCAGCCCAACACAGATTCAACCTTTCCCCGACCATTCCCCCGCTAAATAGTGGAATGGGTCATCCACAGCCCCCGTGCTACAGAATCCCGCCAAGCAGACTAATGCGGAAAACAGCAGAACGACGCTACAGAGGGATCATCAAATACACACCAGGAAACCGACTTTCGGATGACCCGCTTTTGCGAAAGTTCCCTCAAAATCGTTATTTCCAAGAAAATCGTTAATTTATCTTCCTTCGCTTTCGCTCCGGACCGAGCGACCTGGTGAGACAAACGCCGTTAAAAGAAGGGCAACGAAGCGGATGGTTGCCTGAAACGCCACAAAAAGACATATAGAGAGATAGCGAGGCCTAACGCGGGGACCGCGGATCCAGCCTAACAATAACGCTGTGAAGCATTAACGCTGTGAAGCATTTGCGTTCTCGTAGCTACGCTCGCCAGAGCGTGGATGGCGGCCGCGCCAACGCGAATCACCACTTTCTGACGCAGGTAGCTACCTAAAATGCTTCACTGCGTTGGTCAAAACGGCTCACTCGATCGGCGGTCGTTTTTAGATAACGTCGCGGAGAACCGCCTGGGGCTTAGTTGCGATAATTTAGCAGCGTTCGCATCATTTCTTCGGCACTAACTCGCGACAAGTTGGCGATGGCATCGCGATCAGTATTGTCACCAAATTCATAGGTGACCGCGGCCACATTCAGCACGCGATCGACCCAAGCTTTGGAGGTCGTGCGTTTGGAATTATGATTCTTGTCGAGATTCACCGAATAGGAAGGCAACCGCTGATCGAATCGGTTCAACCAAGTGGCGGTAAAATTCTTGGGGAACACGTCGTCCACGTTTTCGGTCAGATAAAAAACGTCTTCATAAGTGGAATGAAAATCGAGCACGAGATACAGCGAATCGCGACCACGACTCTTCAGATCCAACAGTTCGCGACGCAGCGTCCGCGTTTCCGGTTGTCGGAAAAGTCCCCAATCGCGATTCAAGTCAACACTATTGGCGTTGCATCGCCATCGTCCTTGCTCGACCCCATCCGGGTTCGCGTTAGGAACGACGATCACATGGAACGCGTCACGAAATTGCTGGGTCAATTCCGTTTCTGCCGCGATCGCTTCGGCGAACCGCATTAACCCAATCGCACCGGTCGTTTCGGGTGGATGAAGTCGCCCCATAATGAACACGTACCCCGGCGAATCGGCGCGAGGGTTACCAATGACAAGCTTTGAAATGGGGCGTCCCAAAACGCTTTGCCCACACACCGCGCGGGTCACGTGCGGCAGCGTCGCCAATCCCTTCGCCCATCGCTCGGTGTCTTCGTTGGAGATCAGTTCCTGCGCCGAGACCCACAACACATCGGGGCCCACATCCATCTGCAACACCACCTCGGATCCACTGGGATGGACCGATGACACCAGATGCTGGCCATCACGCCAAACGGTGCCATCGTTACTGATACGTGGCGTGTAGCGATGTGTCCCGCCCTGATAGCTCAGATGCACTGTAATGCTACGCAACTCGTTTGAACGAATACGGAAAGCATACCAAGCGCTATTGTTGATCGGTTTGCGTTCGGGACGCACCACCAATTGGAATCGAGTGGGAGTGATCTCGAAACACTCATTCAAACGTCCCCCGCAAAAATCACTATCGATTTGAATCGATTGATCCAATGACTCGAAGGTCGTCGTTGCCAGTGATGTATCAAGCGGATGCAGCGAGTCAGAGTCCGTTGATTTGGGTGCGATTTCAACGGCCCAGACGGGTGACTCACTGACGAGCAAGACGAAGCAAGCGGAAACGCAACACAGTCGAATCGCCAATAGACCGGTAACCTGCAAGCGGCAAAAACCAAGTGGACCGGGCATAGCAAACTCTCCAGTAGGCGGTTCCTTATACTCTAAACTCTTTCCGATCATTTGTGGCTTGTGATCGAGAACTCGACGCGGCAAAGGCAAAAAACGATATTAACATCATTTTTTGCGACTTTATTCAGGTTGTAGCGGTCTTACGACGCCGTAACCGCAGAGATAGCGAGTGTCACATGCCATAACATAGTATAATTAGTTCAAACCTACTCGAATTATTTTGTCCTTGACGTCAACCGTTTAGCCCTGGTTCGGCGATAAGTTCGTTGCTTGAACAATATGACAAAATGTGAGTGGCGATGGAATCTCGTCGCCTCGCTCACACTCTTCAAGGCAAGTGGCCGCCCCACCCTCATGCTCCTGCCCGCTGCTTTGACGGCGCGGATTCAGTACGGTCAAATCAAGAGACGACGAAGCAGCCGCGGTGTATGACCAACGCCATCGCTGGTGATCGGCTTGGGCAGGAAGATGTAAGGGGCAGAAAGATCGGATACCGCAGAAGGATCCAGCCTTCTTTATTTTCCTGCCCATTTCCATGCACCTGCCCGCTGCTTTGACGGCGCGGATTCAGTACGGTCAAATCAAGAGACGACGAAGCAGCAGCGGTGTATTACCAAGGGCATCGTTGGTAATTGGCTTGGGCAGGAAGATGATCGGGGCAGGAAGATCGGATACCGCAGATGGATCCAGCCTTCTTTATTTTCCTGCCCATTTCCATGTTTCTGCCCACCGCT
>NZ_JBFHFD010000408.1:0-7959 GCF_041583735.1 Novipirellula sp. | reverse complement strand
CGTTTGAATCTGCAAATGGATGTCGTCGACGCCGAACGGATTTTGGGTGGCGAACGGATGGTGGTTTACTATTTGGCCGAACAGCGGATCGATTTCCGTCAACTCGTTCGTGATTTGGCAGGCCATTTCCAAACGCGGATCGAGATGCGGCAAATCGGAGTTCGCGACGAAGCGAAACTGTTGGCCGATTACGGCGATTGCGGACAACCCATTTGTTGCGCCAACCATCTCAGCAAGATGCCACCGGTATCGATGCGGATGGCGAAACTGCAGAAAGCGACGCTGGACCCGACAAAAATCTCAGGCCGCTGTGGTCGTTTGAAATGCTGTCTTCGATACGAGTTTGACACGTACGAAGAACTGGCCGCAGAACTGCCGCCGGTGGGCAGCCAAATTTTGACGCGTGACGGCAGTGCCACCGTGTTAGGCCAAGACATCCTGTCGCAACAACTGGCGATCAAGACCGAAGATGGCCGCCGCATCATGTTGGCGGGATCGGACGTCATCTCGATCACCAAACGAGGCAGCAACGAAAAAAAGTCTCACGGCAAAAAGAAGAAGTAGTAACCCTCGTTCCTATGGCTCCGGCCCGCGGAACAAGTCGACTCATTTGGTTTGACGCACGACATGCGTTTGATCGATGTCGACCGATCCTAAATCTTGCCGTTGCCCATCCGGCCACTGGATCGTCACATTGTCGATCGTTTCGGCATCGGCCAATCCAAACGTGACCGGCAATTCGACTTGCGACAGATAGCTGCGTGTCGGCATCACTTGTTTGCGAAACACTTCGTCGCCGACGGTCAATTCGACCCAAGCGCCGATCGCGTCGCGGTTGGACTTCACTCCGTCGCCTTCGAGACGAAAGCGAACGTAGTGATGTTTTAGATCAAGATCGTTTCTCAACAGCCGTGGTTTACGCCCGGTTGCCGTGACCAAAACATCCAAATCGCCATCGTTATCAAAATCGAGATACGCGGCTCCGCGTCCGACCATGGGTCTCAGCAAATCCTCGCCACAGTGCGCGGCATCGACTTTGACAAACTCGGTCCCTTGTGTCGAACCCGCATTCCAAAACAGTTGAGGCGGTTGTTCGTAATGTTGGCTCGGTTGCACCCGATTGATGTCTTCTTCCAAGTGTCCGTTGGCACAAAACAGATCCAAGCGGCCATCCAAGTCATAATCAAAGTAGAAGATTCCAAAGGTCAATTCCAATCGCGTGCTGGGGCCAAGCCCGGTGGAGATGGCTTCGTCAAAAAATTGCATCCGACCTCGTTTAGAAACATACAACGCGGTCATTTCGTTGGAAAAGTTTCCAATCGCCACTGCCATCGCTTTGCCTTTTCGCAGCGGCGTGACGTCGATTCCCATCGCCCCGCGCGCGTTGCCGCCCGAATCGAAGGCAATTCCCGACAACACTCCAAACTCTTGAAATTTGCCATCGCCGGTGTTGCGGAACAACAGGTTCTGTACCGTGTCATTGGAAACGATCAGATCGAGCGTTCCGTTTTCGTCGAGGTCACAGATAGCAACCCCCAGTGATTTTGCCAATTGAACGCCCGTAGCGGGATTTCGCACCTGAACCCCCGCTTCGGCCGAGACATCGGTAAATTTGCCGTCCCCTTCATTGCGGTATAAGTAAGGAAAGGAGCCTTCAAAATTTTGAGGGCGGCCATAGGCACGTCCGCCGCCGACCAGTTGAAAATTCTGGGCTTGATCGTATTGGCGAGTCCACTGGACATAATTGGCGACGAACAAATCCAAATCGCCATCGTTGTCGTAATCAAACCAGCCGGCCCCGGTGCTCCAGCGATCATCGTCACCACCGACGCCCGCGACTTCAGTCACCTCTTCGAAATTGCCCTCACCCCGATTGCGGAACAACCGATTGGTTCCCAGCGCCGTGATAAAGACGTCGACATTTCCATCGTTGTCATAATCACCCACGGCGGCTCCCATTGCGTACGCGGAAACATCCAGCCCCGAACCCGCAGTGACATCGGTGAAATGTCCGTCGTCGTTGCGATACAGCGCCATTGTGCTTTGCGAATCCGAGTCTGCTTTGCCGCTTTCGAGATCCCAGTCCCAGTTTTTTGAATTGACGAACAAGACATCTTGATCGCCGTCGTTATCAAAATCGAGCACCGCACAACCGCCTCCCATCGTCTCGGGAAGCAGCTTATCGCCCGTCGCTCCGTTGTTGTGGACGAAATCGATACCGACCTCGTCGGTGACATCGGTGAAGATGACTTTGGGAATTTCCACTGGTGAAACTTCGCGAATTTTCACCGGAGCCAGTTTTGTCTCGCGCACCTCCGGCGCTGGTTCTGGACGCGAAAACAGATAAACGGCAACACCGCCAACAACGATTAACATGGCGATCGCGACGAGCGAAATTCGAAACGCATGTCCGATCACCGCGTCATCAAGATGTTCGGCTTCGTCTTGGATTTCTGAATTATTGTTTTTCAAATGATTCTTATTCATATTCAGTCAAGGTTGGGTTAGTAATTGGTTTGACGTTCTCGGCGATCGAAACGCCGTTTCAGCGTCGACGTAAGATCCCAGAGCAATCAACGACGATTATTCCGCAGACCGCGTCAGCGAATACTTCACCACCGCTTCGGCAGCATGGTTGGCGGCAGGATATTTTTCGCGTGCCAATCGAATCGCTCGGCTTTGGGCGTTGTCGTCGGGTTTATATCGCAGGTGCAGTTTGCTGTGTTTTTCTGACAGCGTTTCGTCGCCGATCTTTTCGTACAACTGCTGCAAATTGTGATGCGCCGAAACGTTTTCGGGATCGATCTCCAGTGTCGTCTTGAATTGCTGAATCGCTTCGTTGACATACTGCTGCGATTCCTGCTGTCGCCCTTGACGTTCGCGAACCTTGCTGAGATCAAACAACGTTTGTCCGAGCAGATTGATGACTTCGATATCTAAACTGAAATCAAATCCACGTCGCTGCATTTCTTCGGTATTGTCTTCGAGCACGCTGCGAAGGTTTAGCGCCGCCTCTTCCAGACGACCTTGTTGAGCATTAATTTCGCCTGACAGCCAAGCCCAAGTCCAACGAGGAAAGTCGGGCTGGTCTGCGTACTGGTTTGCACGGTTCAGTGCCTGGACCGCTTCATCCAAACGTCCTTCGGTGTTCAGCACACGAGCCAAGTTGAGTGGGCCATCGTAGCGGTCTAGTTTTTCCACTTCCTTGAACGCTTCTTCGGCTTGCCGCAATTCTGCTTTGCCCTTCAGCAGCAGTCCGATTCCATAGTCATTCCAACGCTGCCACTCGGGGATATCACGTTTTGGATTCGTAACTTCGGCCTGCACGCCTGCGACCGGAAAAGTGATTGAGTCGGTGGCCATCGTCACGATTGGCAAGTCGTTTCGGTACTCTTTGCCCGGCTGGTGACCACGAATGATCTGGCCCAGTTTTTCGTTTTCGTTGGCGACGATATTCATGTAACGTTGGTCAAATTTCCGGTACTGAACCTTCACTTCGACCGTCACCGGCGCGTCAAGATCGTCGGGAAGTTCCAGTTCGTAGTGAACCGTTTGTCCGGCGCCAGGTGGAATTTGGTGATTGTAAAGCGGCGTGAAAATGTCTTCCGCGTTACGACGGTCAATTCGATTGCCATCTTTGTCGAGCATAAAGACGTTCAAGAAATGGGCCCACGGATCGACTTCGTTGAACTTGTCTGCATTCACCGCGCCGCTGCGCCCGATCACACGATCGTCACTGGTGACGGTGACCTCGAGCCAAACTTCGTTCGAATCCACCGTTCCTTGCGTGAACAAATGTCCGAGTTTCAGCGTTCGCACGACAGCGTCAAGCAAATAGGTTTCGCCTGGCTTTAACGTCGGGACGTTGGGGCGAAGCGGAGCGGTCAGCTTGCCATCAATCTCACCGCCCTCGCGAATCCCGAACAAGTCCACACGGACATTGTCTTGGAGGAATTCGCGATGAGCTTCGATCACATCCTCGGCGCCGCGAAGCCATGCGATGCCGGTGTTGGCCGAAGGAAACATGTGATCGTGAACACTCAACTGTCCGGTAGCCGGATCAACTTGAGCGCCGAAGTCGTCCGAAGCGACCCGCGGCATGTGGCATTCGTTGCAATTGTGCTGAGCCTTCGGTGGGTAATAGAAACTGCGGGCACCGTGTCCCGAAACCCCGCTAAACAAGTACGAATCGTAATGGTTTTGTCCGCGAAGAAAGTCTTTGTAGTGATTCAGTGCGAGCGGCAAATGCACCTTGTGACAGGTCGAACAGAATTCAGCCGTTTTGTGAAAGGGTTTCAAAAATGTTTTTTTATGGAAGGACGGTTTTGCTTTGACTAATTGGTTGTTCACCCACTGCAGCACCGCATTGTCGCTGAACGCAAACGGATAGTGCAGCGGTTCTTCGATCGTGTAGTCGGCATTGCCTTTGACGCTATTGACGTGGGTGATCGCGTGGCAAACCGTACAGGTGATCCCTGCTTGCGATGTCGCGTGTCCGAGCATGTCAAAATTGGGATCGTCGAATGCGCCTGAAAAGAACGGCACCGGGTCGTGGCAACCGGCGCACCATCGCGACGCTTGAACCGAACCATCACGCTGCATCGACAGCGCGCGGGTTCCCGTGACGCTGGCCAAATAGGGCGGGTTATTAAACGAGCTGAACTTGTGAACGCTGTCGCTCCACGCTTTGTGCACATCGGCATGGCATTTCAAACAATACTCGTCCTGCATCATCGTGTCCGCAGGAATAAAGTTCCCGCTCGCGGTTCGGGCCAACGAGGGCTCGAAATATTGTGCCCCCGAACTCGGTCCCTTGGCATTCCAGTTTCGCGGATCTTGCATTTGAGCGATCGCGAGAGCCAAGATGGAAACGGCGGCGGCTGCGGCAAACCCCAGCCCGACTCGCCATTTGATCTTTGGCCCTACCAAGCGATGCAACCAATACAGCCAGATCACAATCAGGGGACAGGCGACATGCAACCAGTAAACGGTACTGCGAGCCAGAGGCTGTTTCAAATCAAACCCACTCACTCGCATCAGCAAAATACCGCTAACAAGAATCAAGATGCTGGTGGCAAACAACGCATACCCGATCCGCAGTGCCCGGCGGTTACGTCGCGTGCGGGTGTTCCACATATGAACCAACCCAAACACGACCAGCGGAACAATCAACAGCAACCCCATCACCAGATGGGCGAGGAACATGTATTGGTAGTAATAATCTTGATACGTTTCGCTGTTCTTCCACTCCAGGAAGGTAATCAGCGAAAGGTAGCCGGAATTCGCGTAGAGCAATGCGACGAGCGCAAAGACGATATACAGCAGCTTGCGAAGTCGCGGCCCCACAGCGCGCACATACTTCTTCTTTTTAACAGCCGCAGCTGAACCGCTGTTCACAGTGGCACTAGACATATATTTTTCACTTCATGGATTTGCTGATTCGTAAGGTCCAGGTGATCATCCCGCAGGATGTTCACGTTCCGCAGGTTGGCATGAGCGGGCAGTTAATCGCGTGAGCGGTGACGCGTGAGTGGCCGAAGCTCGAGCACTGCACTCGTAAGCGACGGGGTCTGCACTCGAACGATTCAATCGCTGCAACCGGACGGCTCGCGCCGTCCCGCTAGACCTAATGCATGCCATCGGGTTCACAAACGCGATTCGCCGACCTGGCTTTGCGATAAGTCGTTTCGCGCACGCGCCCGGCATGCAGAACAATCGCCGATGCAACGAGACGCTCTGCTCGACGCACCCATCAAACGGACAAGCATGCCAAACAAACGCCAACGCGGAAAATAGAGTGAGAGACTCTGGGACGCTAGACTTCGGGAGGACGTTCGATCGTGAGCTGATTACCTGCGGGTAATCTGATCTTGGATTCGGTGCCTCGGCGAGTGATTTCAAACTCATGTACAGAGGAAACCATCACCCAAAAAGCGAGATCGGGAAGTCGCTGGTCGTTGACCGGCGATGCGGGTAACGGCAGCGGTGCTAAGGGAGCCTGTTCACAGTGCAGACCGCGACAAGGACTTGGTTGTGAATCGCGTGCGTGCGATTCGTCCGCCACTTGCAAGTTCCTTGCACCGTCAAAACCGGCATCAGACGCAGCCGTCGTTTGCGACGTGTCATCCAAAGCCGTTGCACCCGGATGTGCCAACCAATCGCCACAGCTTCCCCGTGCTGACGACGACGCAACGGCGCCAGCCGACAGAATTAGGGCAAACAGCAAAACAGCGAGACGTGACATAGACGATTGTGGCAAAATGGGGTTGTGGTGTTAGAGTAGCGAGAAAACCCCTCACTGTCAAAGTAAGGGCGTTGTGAATAACGCTATTTCACATCCCGATCGTCCAAAGTCTCAAGAAAGTTTGTCGATCCTTGCGGCCGTCCGAAACGCTTGGCGAGTTTGGCTTCGATGATCCCTTTGGCTTTGTTGATCACGCTGACAAAAAAAAGCCTCGCTCATCCCTTCTAGCGGGACGACCGAGGCAGCATATTTGGAATCGGTCGCGAACGCGACGAGCCAATTATTTGTCCGAAGGCAACAAGACCGAATCGATCACGTGGATCACTCCGTTGGATGCTTCGATATCCGTTTTGACGACCTTCGACTTATTCACGGTCACGCCGTCGCTGCCGGTACTGATTTTGACCGATTGTCCTTGGACGGTTTTGGCTTCGTCCAACTTGACGACGTCTGCCGCCATCACTTTGCCAGACACGACATGATATTTCAAAATCGAAATCAGCTTGTCTTTGTTCTCTGGCTTCAGCAGCGATTCGACCGTCCCCTTGGGTAGTTTGTTAAACGCATCGTTGGTCGGTGCGAACACAGTGAAGGGACCTTTGCTGCTGAGTGTCTCGACCAGTCCGGCTGCTTTCACAGCAGCAACAAGCGTACTAAAGTCCTCGTTGCCCGCAGCGATATCGACGATCGTCTTACCGGGCGAAGCGTCAGCTTCTTTGGCAAAACTAAAACTTGGGACAGTCATCACAGCCACGGCGGCAACCATTGCAACGAAATTTCTCATCTTACGATTCTCTTTAAATTGTTTTTGGTTTCGATCCAACACGAAATCGTGAACAAATGCACCCGAGCCGATGGCTACGAGGTCAGCGCGACAACACGATCGCAACACGAATCGAGTTGGATTCAGAAAGAAACAGAGACACAGGGATCGCCCTTCTGGGCAATCCCTATCGCATCGTGCAGGGTCTGCTGCCGGCTAGCAGAGTGCGTCCTTTGCACACGGAAATGTTAGCGGTCGGTCAATGGCTTTTTAGAAGAATTATTCGTTTTTTGCGGGTTGAGCGACGAGGATTGCTCTCGCCTCCGCTGGGTGGCCCCGAAAAACATTGACAGGGGGACCGATTCCACTTATACCAGTCCCATCGTTGTGTGAAACGATTTGACACATGGAAGCTCTGCTTCGCTCTGGTGGTCAAAACGTCGATCCAAAGCTTCGTTTATTGTTCCCGATTGTGAGCAGGGTGTTCTATTGCTTTCTCTTCCTTCGTCTTTGTTGGCGCGTCGTGGTGGTGGGATTGGTCGACTTGTAGGCTGGTTTATCCGCATCGTGATTTATGATATTTGCATTACCGGCATCTCGGATATCTTGGGTGTGTCGCGGATGGTCGCGTTGTTCATCTTCCTTGGAATCCTTGGTGTGATTGCGTTTGTCGGTTATCTGCTACGCAACAAGTACGCGACCGATACCGCCGACGATTTTTAATTTCGTCGCGTGCTGCTAGCGGGCTGTTGATTTATTGAGCCGTGACGCATGAGCGGCCGGGTGCCACGCATCACCCGCTGCCCTTGCGGCCCGCGGCTAACGAACCGACGCAGTTTAAGGTCACTAGCTCTTGTGCAACTTTCCATGTCTTGTTGAAGCCTCTGAAACACGAGCGTTCAGATCGCTCCACAAAAATCTATGGATTTCCGCGTTAACCACGCTCCTGTTT
>NZ_JBFHFD010000407.1:0-8010 GCF_041583735.1 Novipirellula sp. | reverse complement strand
GCAAACGGGAGTCGTCATCACGCGTGTGCAGGAAGGCAGTGCCGCGGCGGAATCGGGATTGGAACCAGGAATGGTGATTGTGCAAGTGAATCGACATGACGTGTCGAATCCTGGCGAATTCGAGCGGCGGATTGCCGAAGATTCCGATGGTTCGGTGCTGTTGTTGGTTCGAAGCGAGCAGGGTTCGCGATTTGTAGTGGTGCAGAACTAAGCAACGTTCGGGACACCGTGCATCGTGAAACGATCCGCGATGCTTCGTTCTGATCGCGGAGCGATCAACGACACTGTTTCAGTGGTAACTGCGGTCTAATGACAGGCAAACAGCCTATCCCATATACAGGGGGGAAGCCTGTGCTAATGACGGCGACCAACGTCTGACCTACAATCGACGTTGGTCGCTTTTGTTTTTCGGAAACCTCTTATGAAACTAGCAGCAAAGCTAATTCTGATTTTCTTAGTCGGAGTATTCGCCGTCGTTTCGTTGTTCGCTTGGCAAACGATTCAGCGTCAACATGCGTGGGAGCAAGAGCAGCGTGAAGCTCACGCGCACCAGTTAGTCGATGTCTATCAGTCGGCAATCGATTCGGTGGCTGGCACCCCTTCACGAGTGACGTTTCGGCAAGCCGTCGAAGTGACGATGGAACAACGCGATGGACCACGTATGCGCTGGATCGACGGTCAAGAGGTTCCGTCGGGTGAGCAGAAGACGGGGGAGCAGAAGACAGTGGCCCGTTCGATGTCCAGCGTTTCGGTCACCGATGCCACGGGGACACGGACTGCGTATTCCTACGTTCCATTAAACGTGGATGGTAAAAAATCGGGGGTGGTCGAAGTCGCGCATCCGTTGAGCGCTTCGGATTCGCTAGTTCGTGATTCTCTGTATGCCTCACTACTATCGCTGTTGGGAGTTGCTGGATTGTCCGCACTGGTGATTTATTGGGGCGGCGTTCAATTGGTCGGCAAGCCACTAGACAAACTGATTGAACAGGTCAACCGAATCGGCGAAGGCAAACTTGATCAACCGCCTGCATTGACCTGCCACGATGAACTGGGACGGTTGGCGGTCGCGATCAGCCAGATGAGTCATCGGCTGAGTGCACAGCGGGATACGATCCGGCATACGGATCGTTTGGGAACGATCGGGACGCTGGCGGCCGGGGTGGCACATGAATTGGGGACGCCACTGAACGTGGTGTCAGGACGTGCGGGATTAATCGCCAGCGGAAAGTTGTCGCCCGAGGAAGTCGCGTCAAGCGCGCAGACGATCAAGAGCGAATCGGAACGGATGACCACGATCATTCGCCAATTGCTCGATTTTGCTCGACAAACGCCGTCACCACATGGCGTGATCGAGCTTCGCGAGATTGTCTCGCGGACCTGCGATTTGATGCGTCCTTTGGTCCGCAAATCAGACTCTGAGCTCGTGTTTGAGTCGACCGACACGCTGATGGAAATCGATGGAGATGCCGCGCAGGTCCAACAAGTCTTGACGAATTTGATCAGCAATGCGATCGCCGCGATGCCCGATGGCGGTACGGTGACCGTATCACTCGGCCGCGACGATGATACTGACCGAGTGTGGGTCGATGTGCGAGACACCGGCGTGGGCATCCGAGCCGAAAATCTGAACCAAGTGTTTGAACCTTTTTATACAACCAAAGACGTAGGCGAAGGGACGGGACTTGGGTTGTCGATTGCCTATGGTATCGTGCGTGAACACGGTGGCGATATCACGGTGGACAGCAAACAAGGCCAAGGAACCACGTTTCGCGTATGTTTTCCGCGTCACAAGTACCCCTAGTGGTTTTGCTGAAAACCAACTGTTGAGCAATCGTGGTGAATCCTTCCAAGATGCTAGATCTTTGGCAAGATTCATTACGATTGCTTGAGGAACATGACGTTTGGTTACTCGAACGAAGTAGGGAATGATGACAGACCCCAGTGATTCGACTCGCGTCCTGATTGTGGATGACGAGCGTAATATGTGCGAGCTGATTCAAACCGATCTGCGTCTTCGGGGGATGCAAAGCGACTGGTTCACTTCGGCGAGCGAAGCGATCGAGGCGATTCACAAACGCGATTACGACGTTGTGCTGACGGACGTTCGCATGCCAGGAACCACGGGCTTGCAGTTGTGCGAACAACTGACTCAGCTTCGTCCGGACATTCCCGTGATCGTGATGACTGCGTTTGGAACACTCGAAACCGCGATCGCGGCAATGCGCAGCGGAGCTTACGACTTTATCACCAAGCCGATCGAAATGGACTTGTTGTCGCTTTCGATCAAACGCGCGATCGAGCATCGACGGTTATCGGAACAAGTTCGATTACTCGAATCATCGCAAAACCAAGCGACTTCGTTTGGCGAAGTGCTCGGGCAAAGCCCCGCGATGCAATCGTTGTACGATCATTTGCACCAGGTCGCCAGTTCCGATGCGGCGGTATTGATCACCGGCGAAAGTGGTACCGGAAAAGAATTGGTGGCTCGGTCGATTCACGCGAATAGTCGCCGATCGAACAAGCCGTTTGTCGCGGTGAACTGCGCGGCACTGACCGAAACGTTGCTGGAAAGCGAGTTGTTCGGGCATGTCAAGGGAGCGTTTACCGATGCACGTGGCGAACGGCGTGGTTTGTTTTTGGAAGCGAATGGCGGGACGTTGCTGCTTGACGAGATGGGCGAGATGCCAATGACCATGCAGGTCAAACTATTGCGAGCACTGGAAGAACGCAAAGTACGACCGGTTGGAAGCGACAAAGAGATGTCGTTTGACGTGCGAGTGTTGACCGCGACAAATCGGGACCTGGAAACGGCGGTGGACGAAGGACGTTTTCGCGAAGATTTGTTTTACCGAATCAATGTGATTGGAATCGAATTGCCACCGCTGCGCTCGCGTGGTGCCGACGTCTTGCGATTGGCCGAACATTTTCGCCAGCGATTTGCGAAGAGCGAAAACAAACCGGTCGATGGATTGGCCGAAGGCGTCGCCGAAAAACTGCTCAGCTATTCGTGGCCAGGTAACGTGCGTGAGCTGCGTAACGTGATGGAACGAGCGATTGCGTTGACCCGCTACGACAAGGTTACCGTCGAAGATCTTCCGGAGAAAATCCGGAATTTCAAGGGAGGCACTTTGATTTTTGGTGGCTTTGACCCTGCCGAATTGGTTTCGATGGAAGAGATTCAGCGGCGGTACATCAACCATGTCATGGACGCTGTCGGAGGCAACCAGACTCAGGCGGCGCGGATCCTGGGGCTGGATCGCAAAACGATTTACCGCAAATTGAAGCAGGAAGCGGATTGAGAAAGAGTCGTCGCCTTGTAAGTGGTCCAGGGCTCATCCGGTTAATTTGATTCATCTAACGTGCTGTACCTCTCCGCAGGAAGTAAAACACGAAAGATGTCTGCCATTGGGAGGACGTGCCTGACTTTGTTCCGATCTGCTCACCACTTTACGCTACTAGCCGATTCGTTGTGGGGCGCGATGATATAAAAGTGTAAAAGTGTCCTCGTGGCGTAAGTTAGATCTCGTTCAAGAATAACCTGAGCGTGGTAAAGCTGGTTCTTAGCTAAATGAATTTTTGACGTCGGCTTGAAACAGTAGAACCAAACACCAAATACCAAACGGGATACCCAGGACAAAACAGGGGCCACAGATCGGAACCAGTGCCAGAAACGCTCCCGCCATGGCAAGCGGATAGGCTTTTCGTTTGAGCATCATAATACTGCCCAATAGCACGCCAAGATTGATGATCGGCAACATTATTATGGCCGCATAGAAACCTAATTGTTGCGCAGCGGCATTACCTTGATTGCCCAAATTCGGCGGCATCCCGGTCATCATCGAATAGATGAAATTGACAATGCCATACAGCAACCAAAGACTCGACAAAACGATCAAGATGATCGCAGGGATCTTGAGTGGATGCGATGCCGGCGGCGGAGGTTGAAATCCTCCTTGCCCCGGAGGTTGATAAGGACCGGGATTGGATACAGGAAATTGACTCGACATGATGGGCGTTCCTGGGGGGGAAAAGGATTGCGACGACAAACCCTGGACCGAACTCACATCATCGGTTGAGTTGGGGCGTTGTCGATGCCGACCGAGGAATAAGCATCATCAATGTAGCGGAAGTCAATGGAGTGCGGGGGCCATCTTTCTTGCATGCTCTGTTCTCGATGGATCTCGTCCGCTAATTGCGTCGTACCTACGCACCGCTTCGAGTCAGACGGTGCGATCGGTTGCACCAATACACCGAGCGGATTGGCCTGTTTCGTTGCTGGGCGGCGGGGCGAGCGTCGGACGCGGATGGGGGCTAAATCGCGTCGTGAGCATGTTGTGCCTCGTTGAATTCTTAATCAGCTCGAGCTATCTCGTTTTAATTGTGAACGAAAATCGCGATGCCGCCTCGCAAATTAGCCGTGTTTGCTAGCGTTTCCTGCCTGCTTTTCTTTAACTACTAGGGTTTTCGCTGTTTAACTACGAAAGAGCTAGGAGTTGGGGTTGTTGCGGATTTCGCTTTGCAATTATCCTTCGCGAATCAGCAAAAGACTCCTCATTTGAAAGTGCAAGGATGTACGCCAAGGATCGGTCGGGGGCCGCCCCCACGCTCTCGCTCATATTGCCAGCGTGGAACGAGAGTGAAGTGATTCGCCGAGCGATTGACGAAGCCGATTCGGCATTACGTCAATTGACCCACGATTATGAAATCATTGTTGTCGACGATGGCAGCACCGATGGCACGGGAGAGCTCGTCGAGCAAGCAGCGAAATCGAATCCCCACGTGCGTCTGGTTCCGCACTATCTGAACCAAGGATACGGGGCCTCGATTCGCAGTGGTTTTGCCGCGGCGAGAAAAGACTTGGTCGTCTTTACGGATGCCGACTGTCAATTCGATCTGACGGAGTTGGATCGTTTTGTGCTGCTTGCCGATCGCTACGACATCGTGTGTGGGTACCGAATCGATCGCAAAGACACGCCGCTGAGGTGTCTTTATTCACGCGTCTACAACCAGATGGTACGGATCCTATTGCAGACCGAAGTGCGAGACGTCGATTGTGCGCTGAAAATGTTTCATCGCGAAGTGGTTCGGAAGCTCGAGATTTCGGGCGGCGGGTTCCTCGTCAATTCCGAAATCCTAACGCGTGCAAAACAAGCTGGTTACAAAATTGTCGAAGTGGGCGTGTCGCATCGTCCGCGAACCGACGGCACAAGCACCGTTTCGATCTCGCATATCCCCAAGGTTCTCTGCAGTCTGGCGAGATTTTGGTGGAACGTAGTACAGTTCCCTGTTCGTGACAATTCGGCTGTCTCGGTGAACCGGACCCACCCATCGCAGGCGGCCACGGTGCAGGATCGACGCTACGTTTTGGCGAGCGTCGCACTGATGTTTATCGCTGCGGTCTTCATGCTAACAAATCTCGGTTATCCGCTGATTGATCGCGATGAAACTCGGTATGCCGAGATTCCACGTGAGATGATCGCGACCGGCAACTGGGTTTTACCACAGTTGAACTTCCACACCTACTACGACAAACCGCCGCTCGTGTATTGGTTGTGTGCCATCAGCTTCAAGATCTTTGGGGTCACGGAAACCGCGGCAAGGCTTGTTCCTGCCTTGGCGGCACTAGCAACGATTGCGTCAACGATGTGGTTTGGTGCTCGAGTATTTGGCAAGCGAATTGGATTACTCAGCGGCGTCGTATTGTTATTGTCTGCAGGATTCGCATTCACGAGTCGCTATTTGCTGCTTGACGGCGTGATGGCGTTATTTGTTTCGCTGTCGCTATTCACTGCGTACGAAGCGATTCGCAGCGGCGAAATGAAATTGAGCTGGTGGTTATTGTCAGGGGTGTTCTGCGGTTTGGCGTTTCTGACCAAGGGGCCGGTTGCTGTCGTTCTTTGGCTGCCGCCGGTGTTTGCGTTTGCATGGTTGTCGGATACGTACGCCAAGCCGCGTGGTTGGCACTACGGGATGATCGCCGGGGTGACGCTTGCGATCGCGGTGCCGTGGATGGTCGCGGTTTCGTTACAAGACGCCTCGTTTTTAACGGAATTTTTCTACACTCACTATTTGAAGCGTTTTGCCGGTGGATTTCATCGCCAACCGATCTGGTATTTTGTTCCGGTTTTGTTGATCGCGGGTCATCCGTGGTCGTTTTTGGCGGTTCCCTACGCACATTTCCTGTTTCGCCAGTCGGGCGATTCTCGCTACCAGCGGCCGGCGGTGGTCGGTTACTTGTTGTTGTGGAGCGTTTGGTGTTTTGTCTTCTTTTCGCTGTCGCGATGCAAGCTGCCAACTTACTTGTTACCGGCCGCTCCGGCGTTTGCGTTGATGGTTGGGCATTACTTGGATTACGTGCTGGATGGATCTGCAGACAAGGCTTCGTTTTGGTTCGCTCAGTTCTGGTCGCCCCGAACGGCGACGGTGACCACATGCGGCGTTGGCATTGCGTTTTTCGCTTACATCGCGGTTTATGTAGGTGATGCCTCGGCCTTGATCTATGCGTGGGCGACGCTCTGGACTGCGTTGTTGGGCGGTTCGTTGTTCATGTTATTCGGTAAACGTGACGACACGCGAGATGCTTGGCCAGCATCGATGGGCACTGCATCGCTGCTGGCGCTTATGGTGATGCACCATTGCGTGCCGACGTACAGCCAAGGCGAAACCTTGTTTGACGATGCGTCTCCGCTGGCAGAGCAGATTGCTTCAAAGCCAGATCCTGCGATTGCCACGGTGGCTCACGAGTTTTCGGCCGTACCGTTCTACTTAGATCGATCGGACGTTGGCAATTTTGGCGGACTGGATGACCCTCAATTGCGATCACTCGTGTCGGCAAATGAACGGACTGTGTTGGTGGTGGAAAAGCGAATTCCTAGCGAACAAGTCGAACAGTACTTTCCCGCTGGAATTCGGGTCAGACGACTGGGCAATCGAGGTCAGGCTCAGGTGATCGAGGTCGTCAATCCGACCGCGATCGCCAAACGAGTCCCACCCAAGCGTGGTTCGGTGGCGCGATGATCGAGAGATTAGAACAATTAGAGCGACGCACGTTCGCCGCTTCAGTCCGCGAGGAAGATCCATGTTGACGAGGATCCAGCGTGGTATTGCACGCGATATTTTGGTGATGTTTGGCCTGTCCCTTTTTGTGTTAACGCTTGATATGGCCAAAGATGGCCGAATCGCCGCGTGTGGCGTTTGGATCGCGAATGCTATTTTTGTCCTGCTGAGCATCGTGATGATGCGTAAAACGATTTATTCGCCGGTTTAGGAATCATGGTTAAGAGAATTAAAAGCAAAATGCGAGCGTGGTGGAATGAGACGCAGTTTCCCGTCGTCACCAAGGATCACGTGACGTCGGTCCGCCAATGGACACTGCGACAAGAAATGATCGCCACGTTGATCCTGACGCTGGCGTGCTGTGTCGTGTTGTTGCCGAATCTGTCCTATCCGTTGATCGATCCCGACGAGACTCGTTACGCGCAAATCGCGATCGAGATGAATGATTCTCGTGACTGGGTGACGCCGACGCTCGATGGCCAAGCATATTTGGATAAACCGCCGTTGATGTATTGGTTGACCGCGGCAAGTTTGCA
This sequence comes from Novipirellula sp., assembly GCF_041583735.1. NCBI lineage: Bacteria > Pseudomonadati > Planctomycetota > Planctomycetia > Pirellulales > Pirellulaceae > Novipirellula > Novipirellula sp. The sequence goes on along the minus strand of NZ_JBFHFD010000407.1, from coordinate 418 downwards.
CTGCCTTGGAAACAAGGAATCGTCGGCGCGGTTGCCCTCGGTACTGGCGTCGATCGCAACGGTGTTGGTTACCTATCTGCTGGGGCGACGCATCCTCGGTAGCCGCGCCGCATGGTTGGGTTGCGTCTCACTCGTGTTATGTGGCGGTTTTGTGATCGCGGGACGGTTTTTGATTCTCGATTCGTTGTTGGCATTCTTCGTGACCGCTTGTTTCTTGACTGGCTACATCGCGGTCCGCGAAACGGAACATCGCTGGGGCTGGTGGATGATTTCCGCAGTGGCATGTGCACTGGGCGTATTGACGAAAGGCCCGGTGGCGTTTGTTTTGTGTGTTCCGCCGCTGATCACCAGTGGATGGTTGCGCCGCGATCACACACGCACGCGGCTCCTGCACTGGGCCGCGTTTGTGTTGCCCATC
>NZ_JBFHFD010000406.1:0-8013 GCF_041583735.1 Novipirellula sp. | reverse complement strand
CCACGAAAGTTGGGAGGGCCCGAAGTCGCCAAGCTAACTCGCAAGAGAGGCAGGCGCCGAAGGTCAGCTCGACAATTGGGACTAAGTCGTAACAAGGTAGCCGTAGGGGAACCTGCGGCTGGATCACCTCCTTTCTAAGGATCTTAGAAATCGACTTGCGAATCACTCTTCGGAGTGAAACACAATGTCGGATCCGTGGAAGTAACCTTGCACTACACTCAACAGAATTCAGATCTTCGGATCTGTGTCATCATCAAATAACAAACGGAAACCCGTTTCGGACTGTCGCCAGCCGAAACGGGTTTTTTCGTGCGCGCACCGAATCAATTCGGGATAATGACGTCTCCGGCTGATTCCAATCGCCTCCGCGCTATCGCATCCTCCTCTACTCTGATTGCGAGGCGGCGATCGGATTGTGTTAACACGTCTCTGCGGGCCGAAGCACGATGCCATCTACCTTGCTACTAATCAGGTGGTGTTCATAGCGTTGCGGCGTAAGCCGCCCGGTCTAATTCGAACGTTCGACTCGCTGCCACCGGACGGCTCGCGGCACAAGGACCTGTACAGCAAAGCCCCGCTGCCAGACCTGCTTACCGCTGATTGCCCATGAACTCCCATGCCGATCACTTTCTGCGTCTGAACACCTGACTTTTAGCACGGCTAATCTGCCGGGTACCACGTCATCGGTTTGGGTTGGGACATAAAAAAAGCCGCAGTGCGAATTTAATTTCACACTGCGGCTTGCTTGATTTAGGGAACCCTTAATTGCGGAGCAATTCTCGGATTCCAAAGGTAAAGAAGGTTCCTAGGCCAAAGTTCAGCAACTCTTCCTCACACTTGTATTGCAGAATGATGGTATCACCTGCCTGAATCAGTGGCCGTTGGCGAGGGTCATTCAACGCTTTGGCAAGATCCACCTCGATCGCAACCTGTCCGTTACAAGGTGTCTTTCGCAGAATGTAAACCAACCCTGGCGGTACTCCACCGACACCCTGAGCACCTCCGGTGAGTCCGCCACCACGTTGACCCCCAGACGTGGCTGCTAGTCCTTGACCGGCAAGTGCCATTGCTCCGACCACATCGAGATCGTAGTCACGCGGCAGTGGGAATTCACCACCCCCTAGCAATCCGCCGGTGTAGTAAACCTCGGTTTCACGAGACTCGATATAGACAATGTCTCCATCCATCAATTCGATGTCCTTAGCCGTGATGTTCGGCACAACACCTGGCTTCACTCGCAATGGAATCCTCAAGATCGACGGATCTTCTGGCAATTCGGGAGGGCAGGCACAAGGATCAAGTCGTGCAGCTTGCTGCTGTGCATAGAACTGCTGCACAAACTGAGCACGCTTACGTTGATCCGCCTTACTGGCTCGCAGAATCTTGACTTCGTTCTTTGCAGTAAGCCCAGGCAATCCGCCAGTTTCGACCAATGCATGAAGGATGTCATTTTGATAAGCTCGCAGCTTCACCAAACCACCACTGGCGCTTTGATCAGTGATCCCTCTAATTTCATCACCACCTCCGCCTCTTCCAGCGGTATCTTCGCGAACCACGATGACGTCGTAGGTACGCTCTTTGATGATCGTGACGATCGGTCGTGCTTTTTCGGGACGCAGAATTTCGCTGTCGATATAGGCGTCACGAATCGCTTCTCGCACCTGCTCGAGCGTCAATCCCTCAACCTTCAACGGCTCGAGCAGCGGCAAGGCCAAAGTTCCATCATCTTGCACTGCGATCGGATAACCAATCGACGGCGGAAGCGTGCTCTGAGCGTCCGGGAAGTTTACCGGCGGAGGCTCTGGAGGAGCGTTAGGCGGATTAAAGGGCAGCACCCCTTCGATGTAAACACCGAGGATGTCCCCCCCTGCCAACTGATAATCTCGCGGTGGCTCGAGCGAGAGCAGCGAGATATCAACGGGCACCAAATCATTCTTTGGTTCCGCAAAAAACTGAGGCGGCAATCGATTCGCGGGCACGCCGTCAATCGGCTGCGTCAGCGTCGTGCAACCACTAAAGGCTGTGCAAAAAAGGCCGGCGGCAGCAGCGGTCTTGAATGACCGCAGTACACGGAGCGCCCGTTTTTTGGCTTGCAAAGGTTTCCTGTTCATCCCTGAACTCTCTAACTAAGGACAATGCGTATGCGTAATTGGGGCGCTTTCTTGGCGTCGCCAGAACTTAAAATTTTCCGTGCTTATTGAAAGCTGAACGGCAACTTGCTTGCGGAGGAATCAGCTACGGGAGCCGTTCCCACCGAATCTTCAGACGCCGATACGGGACTTTGGAAGGCTTGATCAGCGAAAACCTGATCGACAATCGCGTCCGCATCGAAGACGTCGGCGTCAGAGTAACTCACTTCGTCGCTCATCTTGGGCTCGAGATCGGGCACCGAGTCCGAGGATGCCGAGAAGCTGTAGCCTCCCTTGTCGTGCATCTGGAAAGACGAATCTTCCTGATACAAACCATGAGCATCTTTCAGCCGATCTTGAGGCACCATGTCACCATCGTGCGACTCAGCCGGTTCAATCAACTCGGCATCGCCGTCATCGGCATCCAGAAACGGACTATCCAGTGGAGCGGGCTGCTCGTAATCCAGCACCGTAGGCGCCGCATGTACAGGCAACGGTGCCGCCACATTAGGAGTCCCCATGCCATAGGACGTTTGCACGTTACTCCAGTGCCCCACGCCGTCTTGTTCCGCTGCCTTGACTCCCATCGGGAACCCAGCGAACCAATCATTCACAGCGAGTTGGCCATTGGAAGACTGATACATCCAGCCCCAATACTGTGACGGAGCAATCGCAGGCGTACAGCCGCTGCCACCGTTGCAGACATCCATATAGCCTGCGTAAAAACCATCTTTAAAAGCGTTTGATGGATTACAGAAGTTCGCCTTCTGGCAATGCCACGCCTTTGCCGCCATCGTCTTGTTGCGATGACCAACCATAAATTCATTGAGCCCGTCGTGATTCTTCAATTGCCGGGCCGCACCACTGAACATCGAACACCCGCCTGTGCCAAGCACCACGAGTGAAAGTCCAGCCAGCAGTGCAGTACGAGCGAGCCGGTTGACCCTGCCGACTTGATAATTCAAGCGGCGTGGCATCGGTCGCCCCCCTCGCTCCGAGCGTCCTCGTCCCCAGCGATTGAACGCCAACGACAGGGAAGAGCTCTGGCTCAGATTACTTGTTCCGGCCGCGACGCCACTTTGGACGCTGATTCGTGATTGCGGCAAAATTTTTGAACGAATCGCCATTTGGCCCCCCTTTGGCAGCAAAGGCATTCCGTGTTCTAGTCCTACTATTTGTGCGGGTTGTGCTAGAAAGAACACCCGCTCAACCCTATTTATCGCCGGGACGGCTTTGCGGGATTAACCAAAAATCACGAAAACACGCATTGGGACGACTGTCACGGTTGTAACAGCAAACGGGATCAATCCAGTTCTAACCACCCAAGTGGCCTAATCCACGAGGAATACGCTGTTAATGATCGTGTTAAATCCCCTTTTTTAACGGGATAGACCATTCGATTTTGCAATCCCATTTCTATACTGGAACAGGAAAGGTTGCCCTCATTCCGGCATCGCCTAGAATGGCTGCGACGTGGAGAAAACGGCCACCTTTTACCTTGTCCTGAACGCCAGAGGCATTCGGCCACCACCATTTCGGCGTCGAAGTGGCCTTCAAGCTCGACGCTTCGGGATTCGAATCCTGCGACTTCAAATGAATCAGTTCGCAGGGCCAAGAGCATTGCAACACCGAGTTTCACACTAGACTTATCCTCTTTGGCAAACCTTATGAACGGGCTGCTGCTAGCTTGTCTAGCAATATCACTCGCAAGCGCACTTCTGCTTGTCCCTGTCGTGCGAGCACTGGCAATTCGCACCGGCATGATCGACAAGCCCGATAGCGAACGAAAGTTGCATCAGACGCCCATTGCGCTTGGTGGTGGCGTGGCCGTTTTCGCTTCTCTGTTGCTTGGCTTCATTTGCACGGTGCTGATCGATCGGAATTTCAACGGTTTTTCGCTCGGCTACTTCAACCCCAGCTGGTATGTGTTGATATTTGCTGCAGCCGCAGTCTTGATGGTAGGACTGATCGACGACCGCTGGCCCTTACGAGGGCGACAGAAGCTACTGTTTCAGTGCTTGATTGTGGCAAGCGTTGTGGGAAGCGGTACGGTGATCCGGCAAATCAACCTATTGGGGATTGAGATCTCGCTAGGAAATTTGGCCTTCCCCATCACCATGCTTTGGCTATTGATCGCGATCAATGCTCTGAATCTGATCGATGGTGCCGATGGAATGGCGACGACCGTGGGCTGTATTGTTTGCGCGGGTCTGGGATTTTTGAGTAGTCGCTCGGGTGTCAACTTGACGGCAGTCTTGTGCTTCGCGTTGTCAGGGGCTCTGCTCGGTTTTCTGGCCTTCAATCGCCCTCCTGCGACCATCTATCTCGGCGACGCTGGCAGCATGATGATCGGATTTTTTGTGGGGGTGCTGGCGATTTGGAGCAATACAAAAGAATCCACCGTTTTGGCCTCGGCCCCCGTCGCTATCCTCGCGCTGCCGCTATTTGACTCGACCGCAGCTGTTTTAAGGCGGTGGCTCACCGGACGCAGCATCTACATTACTGACCGAGCCCATTTGCACCATTTGTTGCAGGCAAAATACGGAAGTCTTGGGATGCTCGCCGTCGTGGCAGGGCTGTGCCTGATCACCACCACTCTGGCTTATGTCTCCACCTACTATTCACGCCCTTGGCTTTCCATTGTCGGAGTGATATTGGCTCTCGGTCTTTTAATTTTCACTCGCTCGTTCGGCCATGCCGAGTCAAAACTGTTGGTCACGCGGGCGATCCATTTTTGTCACTCCTTTTCAAAATCACCCGACGTTTGCGAGTCTGAAAAACAGCATCGCAAACATGCCCTTCAGGGATCGGGGTCGTGGGAGACCGTTTGGGAACCGATTGTCGAACTTGCCCAATCCCACAACCTCGCTAGCATCAAGATCGACTTGAACTTAGCTTGGCTGCATGAGGGGTATCACGCGTCCTGGCACAGTATGCGTTTACCAGAGAAAGCGCACCAGTTAACCATGTGTGTTCCTCTGTTTACGCAGCGAACCAAAGATGGCAGTGAGTTGGTGATTGGGCGGCTCGAAATGGTTGCCCCGGCGAAGTCGCCTGACGTTTACTCGCATATTGCCGGTTTTATCGAACAACTGAACGAACTGAATCCGCAGATCGATTACGTGATCGAATCTCTCGAAAAAGACGCGGCCACAGATTCGGGAGCCTTCTTCTGGCCTAAATCGGAAACTCCAAGGCCGGTGCCGAAGCCCATAAACGCAGATTCCGAGGACGCCACCGCCCTTAGTTCGCGGTAAGCGCAAAAGGTGGTAGGGCCAGATCGCAGGCAGGCAACTCGGTTCGTTCGTTAGAACGCTCAAATCCCGCGGCAGCATTAAAAACTTGGCTTGCGTTTGCTAAGCTAAGGTTGTTGCTGCCAACGAGATCAATCATCTTGCATAGCGGTCTCGTGTTTCTCATGCTATTTGCGTCCCCCCTTGTTTGAACGTAAAAGCAAACGGGACAGTTTTGCCGACTCCTCATTACGTAACCATCGATGCCGATCTTACCTCAAGAACCCGATTGTTTCCCCGAGGATTTGCTTTGCCAGCCCACCACATCTTCCAAGCGTTGGTGGTTGATGTACACCAAATCACGTCAGGAAAAGCAGCTGATGCGGCATCTGCTAAAGCACGAGGTTTGGCACTACGGCCCGATGGTTCGCCAGCGAAAACGGTCCCCCGCCGGGCGAATGCGAACCTCTTATGCTCCGCTATTTAGCAATTACGTTTTTGTCTGTGGTGATGATGACGAAGCTCGTTATCAAGCGATTTGCAGCGGATGCATTCAGAAAGCGGCAGAAATCACCGATGTCGATGAATTTGTTGCCGACCTGAAACAGATTCACGATCTGATCGATCTGGGCGTTCCCATGACGATCGAAAGTCGTCTTGAACCAGGTCAAAACGTGCGAATTCGCAGTGGTTCGTTTGCAGGATACGAAGGGACGATCCTCCGGCGCGAGCAGGAAACGCGACTTTTAGTTTGCGTTCGCTTTATGGAGCAAGGCGTCAGCGTCAAACTCGAGGACTGTCAATTGGAGTTGATAGGATGAAGTCAGCACTGATCACAGGGATCACCGGTCAAGACGGCTCCTACTTGACCGAATGGCTACTCGAGAAAGGTTACACGGTCCACGGTTTGGTTCGGCGCAGCAGCACAACCCAGCGGACTCGACTTGACCATCTCTTTCACGATGCTTCGATCTACAATCATCGTCTGTTTTTACATTATGCGGACCTCGACGACACGACCACCATTCGCCGCATCTTAACGCGTACGTCGCCGGACGAGGTTTATCACTTGGCGGGTCAGAGTCACGTCGGTGCCAGTTTCGAGATCCCCGAAACGACCTGTCAATTCACAGCGATGGGGACATTGAAGCTGCTGGAAATCCTGCGTGATCTTGATAAACGTCCTCGCTTTGCTCATATCAGCAGTAGCGAAATCTTTGGACGTCCGCTCGAGTCACCGCAAAATGAAATGACCGCGATGCGTCCCGTCACCCCCTAGGGCGTCGCCAAAGCCTTTGCAACGCAAATGGTGACGCTGTACCGGGAATCGTTTGGTTTGTTTGCTTGTAACGCAATTTGCTACAACCACGAATCACCGCGTCGAGGCGAGTCATTTGTTACACGAAAAATCACCCGCGCCGCGGCAGCGATCTCCATGGGGCTGCAAGACGAATTGGTGCTCGGCTCACTCGATACCGTACGGGACTGGGGCTACGCCCCTGACTATGTCCAAGGCATGTGGCTAATGCTACAACAGGACACATCGGATGACTTCATTCTTGCCACGGGCACCCAGCATACGGTCGAACACTTTCTCGCAGCCGCATTTGATGCAGTCGATCTCGATTGGCGTCAGTATGTGCGTCAAGACAAAGCGTTTATGCGTCCTTCGGAAGTCCAACGACTGATAGGGGACCCATCCAAGGCACGGCGTCAATTGAACTGGAAAGCCAACGTCACACTTCCTGAACTCGCCAAACAAATGGTGCAGCACGACCGGGAACAACTGCAGGCCAAAAGTGCTCTGCCCCAGACCGCAACAGCTCGTCTAAAATCCACGTGATTCATTGGCGGCTGAAGGCTAACGACGTGTCGGTTGCACTGCACTTCGAAAAAGAGTTCATTTGCAAGCCTGCATGACACACATCCGTAACAACGACTAGCACCGTAGTTAATTGCGTTGCCAAGATTCCTTTGCCTTCACCGGCTCCTCCCTGTTCTAACCAACCAAACTTTCCCTCATACGCTCTTTTGAATCCCATGAAGATATGCTGCATTGGCGCTGGTTATGTCGGTGGCCCTACGATGGCAATGATTGCCAAACAGTGCCCCAAGATCCATGTTCACGTTGTCGATTTGAATCAACAACGGATTGATGCATGGAACTCCGACGATCTGCCGGTCTATGAACCCGGATTGGATGAAGTGGTGCGTGAAGCGAGGGGACGCAATCTGACGTTTTCAACCAATGTCGATCAAGCGATTGCCGAAGCCGACATGATTTTTATCGCGGTCAACACACCGACAAAACATTTCGGTATTGGGGCAGGTCGCGCCGCGAACCTTGAATTCATTGAAAAATGTGCACGGCAAATTGCCAAAGTATCCAAGGGGCACAAAATCGTCGTCGAGAAATCGACGCTTCCTGTGCGTACTGCCGAAGCGGTCAAACGCATCCTTTCGTCGTCCAGTAACGGAGCGACTTTTGATGTCTTAAGCAATCCAGAGTTCCTCGCCGAAGGAACCGCTGTCGAAGACTTACTCGATCCAGACCGAGTGCTGATCGGAGGCGAATCGGAAGCAGCGGTAAAGGCTTTGGCGGACGTGTACGGGCAATGGGTTTCTCGCGAAAAAATCCTGACGACCAATCT
>NZ_JBFHFD010000405.1:0-8015 GCF_041583735.1 Novipirellula sp. | reverse complement strand
GAACTTGGACGCATCGAGCAAAAACATCGCAGCCAGATCACCGAGCGTGCTGCTGCGGTCGCCGATTTGCGTCACGCTCAAGAACGCTACCTTTCGCTCAAAACAGCGCATGACGAACTCGATGCCGAAGTCGTCGCCGCCAACCAGACTCGCACTGCGGCGGACCGTGAGTACGCCGCTATGGGCAGCCGCATCGCCAGCGGTCAGCAAGAGATTGAAACGCTCGAGATGGAAGCCGCCGAGATCGACGAAATGCTCTCTGGCGCCCAAACCGAACTGCAATCCGCGACCAGCGAAGTGATGGCGATCTCGGTTGACATCGCCCGCGCCGAACAGAAATACGAGGCACTCTCCACGACGATGCAGCAACAGCGTCGCGACCAAAGTCAACGCGAAGCCGCTGTGGCAGAAGTCCGTGGCCAAGCCGAACAGGGACGAGTGCGGCTCGACGAACTCACCCTGCGAGTGCTTGAAGCGACCAGCCGGTTGGCGACGCTCAGCTGGGAATCGGACGCCAGCACGCATGAGCTTGCGGCGCTGGCCGAATCGGCTGCAAAAGTTCGTGCCGAGAACCGTCAAATCGTCAAAGCCAGCGAGGACGCAATCAAACAAACCAGTGTTGCCAGCGAAGCGGTCCACTCGATCACCGCCAAACGGGACAACGCAAAAGTCCGCCGCGATACGTTGGCCGACCGGCTGCTCGAGGACTATGAAATCGACCTTCGCAACTCCGAGCCCCCTGAGGATCTCGAAGCCCCCGAAGATCGCAAAGCGGTCGAAGACGAGATCACCGAACTGCGTGCTCAGCTGCAGCGGACCAGCAGCGTCAACATGGAAGCACTCGAAGAACTCGAGGGGCTGCAATCACGCTACGATGAACTGCACGGCCAATATCAAGACTTGACTGCCGCTAAAGATTCGCTGCAACGGATTATCGGTCGCATCAATGCCGACAGCCGCCGTTTGTTCCTCGATACACTCGAAGCGATTCGCCAAAACTTTCAAAAACTTTATCGCAAGTCATTCGGCGGGGGTCACGCCGATTTGATCCTCGAAGAGAACGAAGATCCATTGGAAGCGGGTGTCGAGATCGTCGCCACGCCACCTGGGAAACCGAGCTTCAGCAACTCACTGCTTTCCGGTGGTGAAAAAGCGCTGACCGCTGTCGCACTGCTGATGTCGATCTTCCAGTATCGCCCCAGTCCGTTTTGTGTGCTGGACGAAGTCGACGCCCCGTTTGACGAAGCGAACATTGGTCGTTTCGTAACGGTATTGAACGAATTCTTGGATCACTCAAAATTCGTCGTGGTCACGCACAGCAAGAAGACGATGACGGCCGCAACCACCTTGTACGGCGTCACGATGCAAGAGTCGGGCGTCAGCAAGCAGGTCTCGATCCGCTTCGAAGACGTCAGCGAAGACGGCGAGATCAACGAAGGCGAAGCCGCCTAATCTTATCTACCCCACCCCAAAGGTGCCCGTCCACCAAAAAGGTGTCCGACACCTTTCCAATGGGGGGGGGGGTTAAGTGCAGACACGAAAAAAGCCGCGTTCAAGCGGCTCGTGCGTTCCCGTCAAGGGAAGAAAAATGGGCGTTGAGGGACTCGAACCCCCGACCCTCTCGGTGTAAACGAGATGCTCTAGCCAACTGAGCTAAACGCCCGTACTTTTGACAAACCGAGGACGGATTGGCTTTCCGTCCTGTTAGAACAGACTATCGGCTTAGCAAACGGGTTCGGCGGGAGCGGCGCTCGGCTCGCAGGCGATTGCGACGATTCGTTTCACTTGGCTTTTCGTAGTACTCGCGGCGACGCATCTCTTTCTTGATGCCACTGCGCTCAACCAACTTGCGGAATCGACGTACTGCCTCCTGAATGGTTTCCCGGTCTCGAACCACTAACTTTACCATTTTGTCTCCGATTTCATCGCTATCTTTCTAACTCCCCATTTGGCCGAGGAAATGTCAAATACGAAATGTGTGTGTGTTTCTCGCTAGCTTTTGCCAGCCTCACTAGCCTTTGCCAGCGAAGTGCGGAAGTTTACCCGCCTCTTTACCCAGATGGCAATGCCCATCAAGCCAAAAAAACCAGCTTTTTCCTGCCAAATGTTTTGAACAGGTTTCCCACCGGGATCGGCGAGGCAATTTCGGCAGTCTGGGACATCCCCCGATGGGGATATCGCTCGAAGTCTTAGTCTATCGGCAAACGACGCTGCTTTGAATCGGTGAATCGGCTGTTCCGAGCGAATTTAATCGGGAATTGGCAACGGAATGGGAATTGGCACGAGGATTCGCTAGGCCCGCCACAAGGCCTTGCATTCGTTACAGATTGCCTGAACCGAACCGCGGCGGCGTTACGGATTCGCTGATCGTTTCCTGCGGAATAAACGACAAACCTTGCCACGCTTGACCGACGGGAGTAATCGGCACGCGATTCGTGAACGCGGCCGCGACTGGTCGATGCTTCGCACTGTCACAGCCAACGCAATTCGTCTTCATCACGCTATTGAGCGTGATCAATGTCGCTGCGTTGGGTTGTGCACTGTCGCTTCGCATTCATCCTACGTACCCGTGTGCTTTCGCTATGTCACCGACTCCTACCTCCAGCGTCGATACGATGGAACCTGGCCAATTGCTCAACGAACTTGAGCGTCGCCAGGACGAAGTGCTTTTGGAACTCGATGCTCTGGACGCCAAACTGACTGCGGTTTTGCGTGGACTCGGAGTTTCGCTTGACGACGAGATCGATCAAGAATTGGTTTGATCGATGTACCGCAGCTGGTGGTACAGCGTTTCGACTCGGCTCATTTCGTAGCCTGATTCCTTGGCAGCTCGCAGCGGGTTGCCCAAGATCGCTTCGGCTTCCATCGCTCGTTTGTTGAGGAAGTCCAGCCGCATGCTGCTGTCGTACGGCACCATCTTTCGCGTGTTTTCGAGCGTTTTTTCAATAAACGCTTCCGGAATCTCGACGCCGCATGCGGCGGCCCCAGCGTGAACCTCGCGGATGATCGCTTCGGCCAGTACCGATGCGTTTGGATCATCCATGATTTGTTTCGTCGAGGCGTTCAGAATCACCGACAGGCTGTTGAAAGGAATATTCCACATCAGTTTTCGCCAACGCACCAAGGCGAGATTGCCGGAGAACTCGGTCGGAACGCCAGCCGAGTTCAAGTCTTGGCAAATCTGATTTCCAATCGAGACCGCCTTCGCGTCACCCTCCGCCGCGGTCGTACCGCCGTCCGCTGCCTTCGAACCGCCCGCTGTCTTCGAACCGCCCATTGCCGCGGTCGAATTGTTCTGCGCCGCGGTAGCGGAGGACTGTGAAGAGGGACGATATTGACCAAACACGATTTTGCCAAAGTCGATATGCCGGATATGGCCCGGGCCGACCTTGCTGCTGCACAGAAAGCAGCAGCCGCCAAAAACCCTTTGCTCCCCCACAATGGCCGCCGAGTCCGCTTCGACGTCTAGCCCGTTCTGCAGCACCAAAACGACACCGCCATCACGAGTCGGAGCGGGTAGCAGATCCGCGAGCAAGTGGTTTTGCGTCGTTTTCAACCCAATCAGGCTGACGTCACAGGGTGGCATCGTCTCGGGCGACGCGTGCGTGTGAAGATCGCGGAGGTGCATGTCCCCCCAGATGCTGTCGACCTTTAGCCCATGCTCGCGGACATGATCAAAGTCGCTGTGCAGCAGAAAGTGGACTTCAAAACCCTGACGTGCCAACATGGCTCCATAGAGTCCGCCGAGGGCCCCCGCACCGATGATTGCGTAGCGTTGCTTGTTCATGACGTTACATTAGCGAACCCGACTCGCAATTGGCAATTGCAGGGCCGAACAAGTCACCACGTTCGCAGAGGCAGTCCCACCTCATTGACGGTTGAAGCGGGAAGATCCGCCGCAAACGCAATCGTGCGTCCCCTACCCCCAACGGGGTTCCGCAGCGAACGATAAAAAGCGAGCGAAGCCCGATCGTGGCAGACAATAGCCATGTCTTGCGCTAGAATAGGGCGGTCCGGGGCATGTTCCAATCTCACAAAGAGTCGCATTGATGCTGACAAAGACACTGTTGTTATTGCTGTTGAGCGTGATTCCGGTCCGCGTTTCGACGACCGATGGCAAATCGGTCCAAGGCACCTTCCAAGGCATCGGCTCGGGCGAGCTACGAATTGGGGTGGACGGCGAGACACAGACGTATGGGTTTGACGCACTTTCATCGCTAACCCCGGCGGCTCCCCTCGATGCAACGGGGCCGACAATGCGAGTGATCTTGGCGGCAGGGTCGGAAGTGGCCGCTGAAGAGTTGTCCCTGGCCGATGAAACATTATCGATCCGACCGCGACGTCAAAGTCTGCTCGAAGTTCCCGTCAAGCAAGTGCGTGCGATTCGGTTTCGCGCGGCCACCGCGGCGGTGAATCCAGCTTGGTTAGCCAAGCTCGAAGACGAGCGTCGAGGTGACACGATCGCAATCCGGCGTGAGGGCGACATGCTCGATTTTATCGAAGGCGTGATCACCTCGATCTCTGCGGACACCGTTGGATTGGAACTCGATGGCGACGAGATCCAAGCGCCGATTGCAAAACTCGAGGGCGTCATCTTTGGCGGGACCAAGGTGTCGTCCAACCCCGGCGACATCCAGGTCGTCGATAGCTACGGTTCTCGCTGGTCCGCTGCAGAGATGTTGCCGAGTGAGGCCGACGCACCGCTGCACCTCAAATTGGCTGGCGGAATCACGCACACGCTTCCACTGGAACACGTCGAAACAATTCGCTGGACTGGCGGTCTCTCGTTATTGGCTACCGTAGAACCTGCCACTTCGTCGCACACCGAATACGTGCAATCGAAACTCGACCGCGACATGCTGAAATCCTGGTTCGCCCCCAAACCCGCCGACGGCCAGGACTTGGTCATGTATGGACGTTCGGCAGTGGAATATCGCATCGACGAAGGTTTTAAAACCTTTGCCGCCGGGGTGCGACGCGACAAGTCGGTGCGAAAAGCGACCGAGACGACGGTGCGAGTCTATGTCGACGAGAAAATGGTCTGGGAGGAATCGATCAACAACAATCGGCCTCTCGGATTTGAATTGCCCATCGAGGAAGGTCGCCGGTTGAAAATCGAAGTGGACCCGGGATCGCAAGGGGATCTGGGCAACACGATTCGAATTCTGCGTCCCCGGTTATTACGATAAGCACATCGACCGTGATGCCAGAGCAGCGGAAGCGTGGCGGAAACAAATTCGGAAACGGCGAGAGGATTCGATAGTGAGCATGGCTGGAATGACAAAACACTCTGCGACATGGAAACGACAACGGATTCCCCAACGGCATCTTGGGATGTTCGTTGCCGTGACGCTCGTCGGCGCTGCCACGCTGTTTCCAACCGGTTCGGTATCGGCGGCCGAGGGTCCGTTGACTCTTTCACCGCTGTTGGCCGAAGCCGAACAAGATCGGATCGAGGCAATCGAGCGAGCGATGCCATCGACGGTTTGTGTGTTTGTTCCAGGCGGAGGGGGCGGAGGTAGCGGCGTATTAATTTCGCCCGACGGCTATGCGCTGACCAACTTTCACGTTTCCAGCCCCGCTGGCAATTACATGCGTTGCGGGCTCAGTGACGGCAACATCTATGATGCCGTCATCGTCGGCATCGACCCGGTGGGTGACTTGGCGCTGATCCGTTTGCTCGGCCGCGACGACTTTCCCTATGCGACGCTCGCCGACAGCCAAAAAGCCAACGCCGGTGATTGGTGCATGGTGATCGGCAATCCGTTCCTCTTGGCCTCGAATCTTCAGCCCACGGTGACATGGGGCATCCTAAGCGGCGTGAATCGGTACCAATACCCTTCCGGTACGTTGCTTGAATATGCCGACTGCTTGCAAACCGATGCATCGATCAACCCAGGCAATTCGGGCGGCCCGCTGTATGACGCCGAGGGTCGTTTGCTTGGCATTGTAGGACGTGCTTCGTTTGAAAAACGCGGCCGAGTCAATGTGGGGGTGGGATACGCGATCAGTATCAACCAAGCCAAAAACTTCCTCGGCTATTTGCACAGTGGCCGGATCGTTGATCACGCAACGCTCGGCGCAACGGTTGCAACGGATGCAGACGGAGGCGTACGAGTTTCCAACATTTTGGAATCCAGTGACGCGTACCGACGAGGGCTGCGATACTCGGCTGAGATCATCGAAATCGATGGCCGCGTGGTGCACACCGCCAACGACGTCCAGAACGTGATTGCGACGCTGCCAAGCGGATGGCGAGTCAAGTTGGTCTATCGCTACGAAGGAAACACGGTCGAGACATTGGTGCGATTGATGAGCGTGCATGGGCAAGATGAATTGCTCGAGAAAATGGCCGGAGCGATGCCACCACCGCCACCACGCGAAGCCCCTAAAAAGGATAAAGACGACGAAAAGCAGGAAGAGGACGACGGCGACGATGCCGGTCCTGAAACCGCACAGGGGGATGTCCCCGCCACTGTTTTGGCGGTCTACGAAGAACGACGTGGTTTTGCAAACTATTTTGCCAACCAACAACAACAAAATAAATTCATCGACTCGCTTAGAAAACAGTTCCCCAGTGGAGATGCCGGTCACACGGTCACATGGTCGATCCAGGGCAAAACGTCCAAGGACGAGAAGGTGTTTATCTATGTTTCGAACGACCGGTTGTCGATGGTCGTGGGCGATACGCCGATTGAACCGGTGACGAAATCAGACCTTTACGAAAGCGTCGAGGCAAGATCGTTTGCCGGAGCGATTCCAGCACTCGACGCATGGCGACGGATGTTAGACAAAGGCCCCAAAAAGTTTGGCGAAACGATTTACTGGGGCACCATGCCATTGGCCGGCGAGCGACCGCTTCGCGATTGCGTGGTCGGCAGCGACGGCGAGTTCGAAATTCGCTGGCTGTCGCACCCTGAAAACAATCAAGTCGAATGCATCGAAGTGTTTGCCGATCGTGACGAAGATCCAGCAGAGCTTTGGATCCATCGCGATTCCGACGATGCGGATGCCGCGCCGACACGACTTGAGATTCGTTATGGAGTCGATTCGATATTCGAAATGACGATCGACTCATGGGACGTTCTCGAAAACGAGTCTTCCGACGGTGACGACGACAATGCCAACGACGCAGGCAAACCAGCACAACAAGATCAAGCGGAGAAACAAGGTTGATGGATTTCCAATTTGGTCGCGTGATCGCGATCCTGATGCTGGCTTGGCCACCGATATCCTCGGCGTTTGCCGAACCATCGCTCGAACAAGCTGCCAGCAATGCACAACAGCGTGTCGTCAAGATCTATGGTGCGGGCGGTTTGTCGGGACTCGAGGCCTACCAAAGCGGTTTCCTGGTTTCTCCGGCTGGCCACATTGCAACGGCTTGGAGCTATGTGTTGGATGTTGACCCCACCGTGATCCTGGATGACGGACGCCGGTTCGAAGCCGAGATTGTCGGGTTCGAACCGTCACTTGAGCTAGCGGTACTTAAAATCGAGGCTTCGAATCTGCCGTTTTTTGAAGTGAGCGGCGATGCGAACGCGCAGTGGGGCGATCCCGTGATCGCGGTCAGCAATTTGTTTGGCATTGCCACCGGCCGCGAACCCGCCAGTGTAATGCAGGGAAGTGTTGCGGCGGTCACGACGCTTGATGCTCGCCGCGGAACGTTCAAGACGCCCTACCGTGGCCAAGTTCTAATTTTGGACCTAGTCGCCAACAACCCTGGGGCGGCGGGTGGCGCCGTGGTTAATGCCGAAGGCAAGCTGGTTGGCATGCTGGGTAAAGAACTGCGTGATGCATCAACCGGCGTGTGGCTCAATTACGCGTTGCCCGCCTCAGCATTTCGTAAAACCATCGGCGACATCATTGCCGGACGCGTCGTTCAGCGGATGGACGATAGCGAGCCCAAGTTGCCCCGCGATCAATCGCATACGCTCGCCACGCTTGGCTTGGTGATGGTCCCCGATGTACTCGAGTCAACACCGGCGTATGTGGATCACGTCGTGGCAGACAGCTGG
>NZ_JBFHFD010000404.1:0-8068 GCF_041583735.1 Novipirellula sp. | reverse complement strand
CCACACTTCACCATTCAGATTGATGTCGAGCATCCGCTCGGACTCAAGCTCAAAAAGCCCTTGCTTCAAGTCGCGATCTTTGGACTTTTCTAAAAAAAGCTTGAAGCGAATAACGATTCTCAGACACAGTGCATTCCCTTGGGCAACAAGTGGAGTGAAGCGAAACAATCCGTCAGCAAAAAGCGATAACGAATCGCTCCGCGATGATGTTGCAAGCAATGCTTCGTCGCCAACTTGATCGCCGCTGCAAAGCGACACCAATGCAGCCGAATCGACGACGGCGATCGCCGTGAATCGCGGGAACGGTTACGAATCGAAAGTGCAATCAGTGAACCATGCCGCGAGCGTCAATCGTTAATCGCCGCGGCGGCCGATCCCCGTCGACGAGAATCAGTTCATTTTGCAGATTAACGCAGGGACAAATGTGGTTTGGCAAGATGCGAACACGGTCCCCGATCCGTGGACTCCAATCGCTCTGGCCCAATTCGATTTCACCATGCTCTTCGCTTAAGCGGGCGACCTTGGCACCAGGATGATCGATCAGGAATCCAAATCCAGATTGAGGATCAGCACCACACAGATCGCTCGACAACATTTTGCTGCCTGCATCGACCACCGCCTTGCCTTTGACTGCGGTGCTGATCACGGTGGCATGGACGATTGCGGCACAATCATCGAGCGTCGCACACTGCCACCGCACACTGTTCAGATCATTAAAGATATAGGTACCGGGACGAATCTCGCTGATCTCGGGGATCAAATGTGTGTGTTTTGCTGTCGGGGTCGATCCCCCCGAGACAATTCCGGGCTTGAGCCCTGCGGTTTGAAGCGCGTCAAGAATGGAAACCAAGTTAGCACGAACGTTCGCCATCCCTTCCTCGACCCCCGCATGATTGGGGACCACATGACCTGGAAAGAACATCACCCCGTCAAACCGCACGTTCGGCAACGATTGGATCTGGCGTGCCAAACGGACCACCGACTCAGCCGCCGAGACTCCAGTGCGATGATGACCAATATCGAGATCCACGAGCAGCCCGATGCTGCTGTCGGATTGGTCGTGCAAATAGGTTGAAACTCGCTCCGCCGCCTCGGAGCTGTCGATCCCCATTCGTACTTGGTGATCCTTGCAGAGCGAATCAAGTAACTGCAACCGCGAGCGAGTAAAGCACGGATACGCGAGCAAAATATCCTCGGCATCAATGGCTGCGGCGAGCGCCTCGGATGGCTTGGCCGACGTCAATCCAACCGCTCCGCATTCAAGCTGCATCTGCGAAAACAGACGAGTTTTGTGCGTCTTGATGTGCGGCCGCAAATTCAGGTTATGGTCGGCGGTATAGTCCGCCATCGACTGCAAGTTTTTTCGTACCGTCGGTAAATCCACACTCAGCAGCGGAGTGGGAAAAGCTTCGATCGATGAGCTGGACATGGGAACACGCCTGCGTGAAGGAGGGAGGGGAGGGGGGAGTGCAATCTACTTTAGTAGCGGTGAGGCGAGGGGCTAAAAAAACACCAGTTCAGTGTCAAAGTGGCGAAGGGAGGAACTAGGCCAGGACGGCTTCGCCCCACAGGCTGGGGTCTTCCAACACGGGGTACTCGGGTCCGAGCGTGAGCGTTTGCCAGCCGAGTTCGCGGTCGACCACCGCATAATACAAGCTGACTCGAGGTTGGCTCGCAGGATCAAATCCCGTCAATCCGCTGGCGGGCACAAAACCGGACATCTGATAACCATCATGGCGGGGGTAAGCAGCGATCTTTAACTCGGACGGCGAGACCGGTTTGGGATTCGCACGAGCACGGTTGATCGGAATCCAAGCGGCGACAGGGTGTTCACGCTTGGGGCCGCCACCGGCCGGCATCCACAGAAATCGATGGCAATACTGGGTCGCCCGGTGGATCCCCGGGCTACACCGCGTATCGATCCAAAAATGAAATCCGTCGCTGTCGTCCAGCCGCGAGTCGCGACACCAAGGCAATTGCCGCTTTCCGGTGACATTGACGGTCAAGCCAATCCCGCTCGCGTTCCACGCCATCCGCACATCGGCAAACACGGGCCGCTCGCCTAACGCGCCAAACGATGGCAACCGGCACGTCTCAGGAAGCGTCAACCCCTTACTGGACCACTTCATCTCGTCCTGCAGCAATCGGATCTCGAATCGAAACAGAAACGAAGGGTCGATCAAAGGCTCCGGTTTCGTCGGGGGGGTCAAATCACTCAAAACGGTATCACTTTGATGGAGAAGATTTCCACGAGTACGCAACGCCTATCAGCCTAATCTTTATCGCGATCACCATCTATCCGGGGCGAAATCGGACGTGAAACCAACGACTTTAAAACAAAAAAACACCCTGGCCAGTTTCCCCGGCCAGGGTGAGTCGTTCATTCTTTGATTTGGCTGCGTCAAAACTACCAGTTGAAGTTCATTCCGACGTAGGCACCGTGCAGCAGCAGCGAGTCGTTGGCGTAAACGCCACCGGTGGTCGCAACCGAGCTGTAATCTTGGTCAAGCGAATCGGTTGAGGTTGCCACACCAGCGGCACCGAGCATGCGATAGCCACCGCGAACGGTCCACGCATTGTTCAAGCGGTAACCGAGTCCGAGGTCGATTTCACCAAGACCTGCCAATACCGTATCACTTGAGCTGGTGTTGACGAAATCCGATGGCATCGTTGTTTCATAAGCGTAACCCGAGGCGGTCCCGATACGCTGCGTCATCTCCGCTCGGTTGCCGTAGATACCGAATTTACCACCGATGCCAAGGTTGCATCGATCATTCAGACAATAAGTCAACATCGAACCGTATTGGTAACCGAACAGGTTGTTTTCAACATCGATGTTGTAATACAGGTCCGTCGCTTGGTAACCGCCCGATCCATCGATGTTCGCAGCAAACTCGAACTCATCTTTGAATTGGAACCAGCGGAAACCGTGACTGGTCTGAACCCGAACACGACCGCTGCAAGCACGAACCAAGGGACCGGTCGCTCCGCCGTAACCGTTACATGGGTTGGTAAGACCAAGTCCCAAGTTGGCTCCGATGCCACCGCAAGCGCCTTGGCTGCACATCGCTGCAGCACGTTGGGCTCCCATCAAACCAAAACTCGTCAAATTGACTTCGATACCTTGCATCTGCACGTCACGTCGCACTCGATAAGCCGCGGCGGTAGCGTACAAGTCGTAAACCGTATCGACGCCCGCACCATTGGGGTCGATCGAGATGTTGTTCCAAGAGGCCATTGGAGCGTAGTAGGAACCCGCCGTCACGATCGTTTCCGATTGACTCGGGTCAAAGTTCATGTACGTGGCACTCAGTCCATACCGGCCGCAATCCAAATATCGACCAAACGTCAAGTCATAACCCAAGGTCGATTCCGGATCAACAACACCGGTGGTGGTATGCGTTGCATATCCTGTGTCGAATGCGATCAGACGACGAGAATGATTGGTTTCCATTTGCCAGAACAGCAGATTGAAACCACCAAACCAAGGTGCCAGATTAGGTCGGGTACCTGGGGTAGCACATCCGCCGGTGTCACAGTTTTGCCCTGCGAATCCCTGCCCTGCGAATCCCTGCCCTGCGAATCCCTGCCCTGCGAATCCTTGCCCTGCGAATCCCTGGGTCGTGAAACCGTTGTTGAAAAACTGCTGAGGTCCTGTGTAGGGTGACGATCCATCCGTCAGCGGCGTTTCCGCAGCCGGTTGGGGAGCGGTCCACTGAGCCGGCGGCTGCTGCACGCCTGCATGCGAATACCCTTGGGGCGCCCCGGGTGGGCAACCGAATCCTGGTTGAGCGCCGGTTGTCGAGTACGGTACCGAGCCGTTTGGCTGCGCTGCGTGGGATTGCGGAGCTTGGTAGCCCGGCGAATTCAGTTGCGGACCTGATTGAGGTTGCGGTTGCACCGGTGGCGGCGTTGGCTTCTTAGCCGCGGCGGTCGAGGGAACCCCTTTGGGTGCAGGCAAAATCTCGGCGTTATTTTGCTGAGGTGCGTTCGCCGGGCCGCCCGTGGAAACGGTATGCAGGTAACCTTGCGGCTGCATGCTTTGTTGTGGCATCACTGCTTGTGGCATCACTGCTTGTGGCATCGCAGCCTGCTGTGGCATCGCAGCCTGCTGTGGCATCGCAGCCTGCTGCGGCATGGCCGGCTGTTGAGGTGGAACGATATTGAAATTGTTCCACTTCGAAGGCGAATTGTATTGCCCCACCGTGGTTGCATTTTGTGCCGTCGCGACGCTACAAACGCTGATGCCCAGGGCAATCGCAACGCACCGCATAAAATTGGTTCTCATCTATAAACTCCTTTTTATATCTTTCACCGAATCAACTTGCTGGTACAACGAAAAACGTTGACCTCAATTTGTCAGACTATTTCGCTAACCAGCATCGCCTTCGTGATCCGTAGTGCGAACCGAAGATCGGCGTGTGGTCCGTTACCCCAAAACAATAAACATAAAAGTCCTCGCTCGAACGCCACGCGTTGCGAAACCAGGTTGTTGACCGAGAAACATCAATTCAGCTGCAACGATCCGTGTCGAGCTGTATTGCCGTGAATCTTCGAAACGACGACTTTTCCGTGTTGAAAGTGATCGTCATTTGGGTGGGTCGCTCTGTGCATCTAAAACGGATTACGACCACCAATACCGGTCGTGACGACATCAGGACACGCAAATTGGTTGCCACCCCCCTGACGCATCCATCCCCCTCACGCAGACAAGGCTGCCTAGTCGGCAAAGTTTGCCAGCGATTTTGCTACCACCCGCTATCGAAACGCATATGCTCGGTAGCAAAGTAGATGGGAGCGAGCGGATGCTGGACGGCATTTTCTCTTAAGAAATTATGCATTTTGGACGTAGCGGAAGCCGTGCGTGACTTTCGTTCGATTGACGAATGCCCCTGCCAAACATGCAAAAAAAAAACGCTTCTCGAAAGCTCGAGAAGCGTTGGATCGGTGGGCAACGTGCGATCGGTGTTTTTTATTCGGAGCGAACATCCGCTGTCAGCAATGCTTTTGCTTGCACCGATTTGGCACCCGAAGTCGAAATCACGACCGGCTTTCGATCGTTTCCAACCGCCTCGGTCGGGGTGAACGTGACGTCCAACAAGAACGTCGTGCTCTCGGCGGTCGGCCGATCAAACTTGACGTCCCATCCCTCGCACTCGATCGAATCAATCAGCACCGGTTCTTGGCTGCGAATCACCAATCGTTTTGAAATCGCTTGGCCGGGTTTTACACTGCCGAGTGCAATCGATTGCGGTGAAATACTGAGCAGACTCTCGACTTGACCACTGACACGCAGCGGAACACGCGGCATCGAGCGATCGTTGGTAACGACCGTCAATTCGTCTTGAAAGAAACCTTGCGGAGCGTCTTCCTGGATGACCACCGTGATTTCATAGTCCGCTCGGCCGCTGCCGCGGCTGACCTGCTTGAACGTCGGCAACAACCATGGTTTGTTGCTGACCACGTCGGTCACCTGCCAATCGCTACGCCCTGCATACAGAATTTTTGTGGTTTTGGTAGACGATTCGCCCTGCGTTGTCCGTCCAAAACTGATTTCACCCGGGTGAAACACCATATCGCTGCGGATGTACCCATCCACGACCAAACGGGTTTCGGCATAAAACGGTTGATCGACCACGACCGTCAACGTTGCCCCTTTCTTACCGCGGAACGTTCCGGTATTGAAACGCGCCAAAATCGCCCCGGTTTCCCCCGGTTGTACGTATTGGTTTTCGATGATCGGCGTGGTACATCCGCAACTCGCTCGCACCGATTGAATGTGCAGCGGTTGAGAATAGGGGTTATGTACCGGGAAACGAAATTCGGTCTTCGCCGCGACGGCGACCGCACCGAAGTCGTGAGCTTTGACGGGAAAAACTTTTTCCGACCAATCTTGCGATTGCGCTGTGCGACACGTGAACATCGAAACCGCAAAAACACAGCCGCTGATCGCCGCCAAAGCGATCGCCCTGTGAGAAATTCGTTGAAGGTGTAGGAACATTTACTTCTACCTGTGATAGCAACCGCGGGAAGGGTAAGAATCGCACGCGACACACTTCTCAGAGGGGGTAGCAGCAAGATTCTTTATTGTTGGACGTTGGGGCCAATCTTTGTCAGATTAACGGTGTTTTTCATTCAGACAAGGGAAACTCTCTATATTCCACACTCATTTGGTGGGAATAAAACGTAACAGTTATGCACGCAACGGCAACTTAGGCTGAATGGCGAACATTGGCACTTTGCGTCAACTGCAGGTGACTCTTCCGGCGAACCTACGCCGCAACCTTATCACTACAAATGTTGCTCAAATGACCTCGCGTCACCAAGCCGAATCCTTGCTCTGGATGATCTACCCAAACGTAGCTCAAAAAGGAGACACCGCACTAAAAAAGGAGGACGCACAGCTCTAAAAGGGGACGGCCATACCCCGATGCCAATTTTTAACACGAAATGCTTTTCGATGTTTGAGATTTTGTCAAAACACCAGCCCCCCTCGAGGACGATTTCGAGTGCGATAAAACTTTCGAGTCATACAGCCGGGTTGCGAGTGACTCGTAGCCCCGCACCATCGAATCAAGCGAACCGGTTGCGACGACGCGATCGCGTCCGTTTTCGCCCATTTGACGGGCGACCGCAGGATCGTTCAGCAAGCGTGACACCGCGCCGGCCATCGCTGGCACATCTTCGGACGGCACCAAATGCCCGGTGACTCCCTCGATCACCGATTCGGAAATGGATCCCACGTCGGTGGCGACGACGGGAACCCCGCACGCCAGCGATTCCAGAATCGACACCGGTGACGCTTCGTTTAGCGACGTTAAGGCGAAAACGTCCATGCCAGCGACCAATTCGGGCGTATCGTGACGGGTTCCCAGCAAGTGAACGTGCGATCCAAGATTCAATTCGTCCCGCAGCTTTTCAATCGCAGCTCGCTCGGGGCCATCGCCGACAAGTACCCAATGAGTATCGCCGATCCGTGAATTGCGATTCTGGTCGCGGATCATCGCGGCGGTTTTCAAGAACATGGTGTGATTTTTTTCACTGCGAAGCGCCGCCACCAAGCCGACGACGGGGGCATCGCTTGGGATACCAAGTTGATTGCGGAGCGATTGGCGGGCGGTGGCCGACCTCCGAAATCGATCGCAATCCACTCCATTGCGGATCACGTTTACTTTGGAAGCGGGAAACCGTTCAAACGACGTCAAAAACTCGCCATGCGAATCGGCAACCGCGATAAAGGCATCCGTGATGCAGGTCAGTCTGCGATTAAGTCGGCCGACACCATCGGGCCATCCGGTCGAATGAAGTGCCGAGGCAATCACGGGCACGCCCGCCATTTTTGCGGCAACGCGTCCCCAAAACATCTTGTCGCCTGCCCCCACGGTGACGACAACGTCGATCCAGCGGCGGTACATCAAATGGACCAATCGCGGCAGTACACGCAGGTCGTATTTGCTTGACAACAGATGGGTGTGGACCTTGAATTCGCTGGCGATTTGTTCGCCTAGCGGTCCAGCCTCTTTCAAACAGACGACTTCTGGGATCATGACTTGTGGATCCATCCGTCGCATCAGGTTGACCAACAATGTCTCGGCTCCTCCCACAGGCATGCTGGTGATCACAAACAGACAGCGAAGCGGTCCCTCGTTATGGCGGGGTGGCACGGGTCGATAGATCTGTTGAATCCGATTGAACATAGTTTCGTGGGGATGCGGTGTTTTGTGGGGATGCGGTGTTTCGTGGGGATGCGGTTGGATTGTTGGAAGCACGGCGTGAGACCGTCAGCGAATTGCGATTCGCAATCACTCACTTTCAATGGCCACTGCCTCTCTTTCGAAATTCACTGTCAGCAATTCACTGGCAGAAATCGAAGACGTCGACCGCGACACTTAGCTCGCGGTGTGCATGCCGGGCATGGGCATCGTGATTTGTGGCATGCCTGATCCGAGCGGAGTCGAGCATGATTCGACTGCCGCGGATTTGCGATCCGCAGGCTTGCGAGTCGGCAACTTGTAGTCGACCTTGGGCTCGAGACGTAACTTCCGCGGATCGAAGCTGAGCCAATTCT
>NZ_JBFHFD010000403.1:0-8094 GCF_041583735.1 Novipirellula sp. | reverse complement strand
TCGCTGCAAATCACGCAGCGGAAATTTACGAGGCAGCAATTCGAATCCAATCGGCTGATATTGAACTTTGCTACGGATTCGCTCGTGCGCCATCTTCAAAATTTCTTGATGATCAAACCCCAACTTGGGAAGCGAATTCACCGCAAACCAATCGGCATCTGCCGCATCGTCGGCGTGCTTGGGCTGGCAATCTTCTTGGCGGACGAGTGCCATGTAGGCCACCGAAACGACACGTCCGCGCGGATCTCGGTCGACATCTCCGAACGTATACAACTGCTCGATAAACAGATTTTCGATCCCCGTTTCCTCTTGCAGTTCACGGCGAGCGGCGTCGTCGAGTGCTTCGTCCATGTCAACAAAACCGCCTGGAATTGCCCACTGACCCTTGAAAGGCGGATTCGCACGCTGGATCAATAAGACGTTCAGTGAGGAATCGCTCAGCCCAAAAACCACGCAATCAACGGTCAATGCGGGACGTGGATGTTGGTAGGTATACGGCATCGAAAATCTCTTCGTGATAGGAACCTCAACCATGAAACGGCGATGCGGACGCGATCAATTTGCGTTTGGTTTCAAACAGCTGAACATCCATCCCGGTGGGATAGACCGCCGGGTCGACCAATTTACGAACGTCATCCGAGAACATTGCCAGCTGTTGTTGAGCGCGTTCGCGAATCTGATGAATCGTAGGCCACTGGCCCACTCGGCTGCCATCGCGAAGCACTGGAACAAGCAGATCCTCGCTCTGCCAATCTTCCTCGGATTTATCCGCATCAAAGGAACGAATTTGATCGCAGCCCATCGGCACCATGTGGGGCGATGCTGCGGTCCCATCGCGGACATCATAAATGACATCGGCGATGGCTTGCTTCGCTCTGTAAAATCGCCGGACTTGCTGGATCCCCGGATTGGACGTTTTGACCGACTGTTCGGATAACTTCACCCGGTCATGCCATTGCCCTCCCGCATCACAAATCGCCGATAATTTGTAGACACCACCGAGCGCTGGTTGCTCATATCCCGTTACCAATCGCGTACCGACTCCCCAAATATCAATCTGTGCTCCGTCGAGTTTGAGCTTTTGAATTTGGTGTTCATCCAGATCGTTACTGGCCACAATTTTGGCATCCGGTAATCCCGCTGCGTCCAACATCGCACGGGTCTGTTGACTGAGCGTGACCATATCCCCTGAATCCAACCGCACTCCAATCATTTCATGGCCTTGCTTCCGCAACTGAAGCGCCACCAAGATCGCGTTGGCGACTCCGTGCACCGTGTCATAGGTGTCAACAAGAAAGATGCAGTTGTTTGGCATCACGCTCGCGTAGGCAGCAAACGCTTCGTGTTCTCCATCAAAGGACATGACCCAGCTATGAGCATGCGTCCCCTTAACCGGGATGTCGTATTGCTTTCCCGCCAACACATTGCTGGTTGCATGACAGCCACCAATATAAGCGGCGCGTGTCGCGGTCATCGCGCCGTTGATCCCCTGCGCTCGGCGAAGCCCGAACTCGAGCACCGTGTCGTCTTGAGCCGCCTGGCATACGCGGGCAGCCCGCGTGGCAATCAACGTCGGAAAATTAATGCTGTTCAGCAGCAGTGTTTCGAGAATCTGGCATTGCAGAATGGGACCTTGAATGCGAAGCAATGGTTCGTGTGGAAAGACCACCGTGCCCTCGGGCATCGCGTCAATGTCACAGCTCAACCGCAGCTCACTCAGATAGCGGAGAAACGGCCTGGAAAAGAGTGGTTGATGGTCATTGCCACGAAGAGTTGCTAGATACGCAAGGTCGTCGGGCGTAAAGCGAAAGTCATCGAGCGTTTCCACCAACGGAGCCAAGCCCGCCATGATCGCGTAACCACCCTGAAACGGACTGGAGCGAAAAAACAGGTGGAAGACTGCGTCGCGATCGTGCCGCTGCGTCTTCCAGTAACCATACGCCATCGTCAGTTGATAGAGATCCGTCAGCAGAGCTAACGATCCGTTGCCGCGAAAGCTTTGGCCCATGCTCTCATCCCAGTTAGTGTTTTCAATACACTAAGGATAGACGTTTCGACGTGGTCGCGGGTTCACCCATCTCGGCGGCGACATCCGAAAAGCCGAGATATCAGAATCCGCGTTAGCGAAGGCGAGAAAAAGACTGGCCCATTTGAAAGCTGGCCCATTTGAAAGCTGGCATTTACCCGCTGGTGTTGCTCATTTCGTCGCTTGTTGCGGAACATTCCACAGAGGGGCATGCATACAAACCGGGGCAAGACAAGAAAAATCTTGCAAATTTAACGCTTCTTGTGAGATTGCGAGCTAGGTTTCCCATAGAGCCGGCTTCCTTGCTTTGCAAACCGGTCTAAACCCTATGACATTTGTAACCATGTTTAAACGATGCACCTCCAACACCTGTCCGCCGCGTCGCGGTCGGCCGGCAGCGCGACGACGAAAACGCCGCGGCGTTGCCTCGGTTGAATTTGCTGTATGCCTACCCGTGCTGCTTGTCCTGACGCTAGGCACGATCGACCTGTGCTCGATGCTGTTTTTACGTGAATCGATCACGCTTGCCGCCTACGAAGGAGCTCGCCGCGGTGTCGGCCGCGGCTACACCAACAGCGATGCGACGACTCGCGTGATCGAGTTCTTGGACCAACGCGACATCCAACACAACGGCAGCAGTTCGGTCAGTTTTAGTTCGCCTGGATTTGACAACGCGGACACATTGGAAAACGTCACGATCACAGTCACGGTTCCTTGTGCGGGCAACCTGTTGGTTGCATCAGGAATGTTCACCGATCTGACGATGACCACCAGCGTCACGATGCGTAAAGAATACCAAAACCTCGGAAAAAAATAGACGTCACTCCACGCGGCATCTCACTTTTTCAATCGCAATTATTTCATGAAACGTCACCGAATTCGAACCGCTTTCCAACG
The DNA here is from genome assembly GCF_041583735.1 of Novipirellula sp. Classification (NCBI taxonomy): domain Bacteria; kingdom Pseudomonadati; phylum Planctomycetota; class Planctomycetia; order Pirellulales; family Pirellulaceae; genus Novipirellula; species Novipirellula sp. Next base: position 5,171 of record NZ_JBFHFD010000403.1, on the reverse strand, counting down.
CCGCAGACCGCGCCAAAAACGCGAGGGAGCTGCGATGGTGGAATTTGCAATCGTGGCGAATTTGATGTTTGTCATGATCTTTACTTGCATGGAATTTGCCAGAATGAATATGGCTCGCAACTTGGCACAAGACGCGGCCTATTTCGCAGCGCGTACCGCGATGGTGCCAGGAGCAACCCGAGCCGAAGCGATCGCCGAAGCGGACCGCATCATGGGTTCACTGCTCGATGACAATGGTTACGACGTCACCGTCAGTGACGTCAACTTTGACTCACCCACGATTACCGTCACCGTCAGCGTGGATCTGCAGGCGATTGCGATGTTCACACCAATGTTCCTACCCAATACAACGATCGAAACCCAAGCGGTAATGAAAACCGAACGCTACGAAGGGTTCTACGAACAATAACGTTTTGCCAACACCGCCGTCATTCATTGAGTTAACCAACCACACACCTATCGTTTCTCGCTGCGATCATCCCCATGACCACACGACTTTTCCATCGCACCGTTTCCTGTATCTTCACCGCTTCGTTTGCGCGATCGCATCGACAACGACGCGGGAACGTCTTTGCGTTGATGGCGCTGATTTTACCTGTGCTGGCGTTGCTTGCCGCGTTCTGTATCAACAGCGCCCAAATGCAACTGAACCGTACCGAGTTGATGGTTGCTACCGATGCGGCGGCCCGTGCGGGCGGCCGCGCATTCAGCGAACATCAAACCGTCGAAGCGGCAAAGGCCGCTGCGATTGCTACTGCGGCGCTGAACAACGTGGACGGGCAACCGCTGCAAATTCGCAGCGAAGATTCCGCGAACGAAATTGAATTTGGCGTCACCACGCAGCCCAACGGCTTAACAGGCCGTTACGAATTCCAAAAGTTACCGACCGCGGCGGTGCAAAGCGGAACATTGATCGCCAGCGCCATTCGTGTCAACGGACGTCGTGACACAGGATCCCTCTCGGGTCGTGTGCCGTTTGTCATCCCCGGCATGCTCAACGCAAGCGACTTTGGCCCTCGCCAAGAATCGGTAGCGATGCAGGTCGACCGCGATATCTCGCTGATCCTTGATCGCAGCGGATCGATGGTCCCCAACCTGAACTTCGATTGGCCTGAGGGCATCGACCCCAACTCGGACTTGGTCAAAGAAGCTGCGGTGGCAGCCGGTGTGATGACCAAGACAGTGACAACCAAAGGCAACAATGGAAAAGGGAACGGAAAGGGGAACGGGAAAACCACGACAAGCTATGACTATGCCTCTGGCTTCAACCAAATGACCTACAACCAATGGGTCTGGCAAGAACTTTTCAACCTGCCCGATTGCCCGATGCAGCCGTGGCAGGAATTGGTGATCGCTGTGGATGCATTCTTGAATGTCCTGGACACCACCGTCCAAGAGGAGCAAGTCTCGGTGGCAAGCTATGCCTCGGATGCATCGCTGGACGTTTGGTTGGTCAAAAATTTCAGCCAAATCCGGACCACGGTCGATGCGATCAACCCCGGTGGAAACACGGCGATCGGAGACGGAATGCAAGCTGGGATCCAAGCATTGCTGGATTCCGCCGCACGTCCCTACGCCGCCAAGACGATGGTCGTGATGACCGATGGCAACCACAACCGCGGCACCGATCCGCTGACGGTGGCAAACTACTTTGCAACAAACTATCCGCTGACCATTCACACCGTCACGTTTGGCAGTGGTGCAAACCAACAACGAATGCAACAAGTCGCTGCGGCCGGAGGTGGTAAACATTATCACGCCGATAACGGCGAACAGCTCGTTGCGATCTTCGAAGAAATCGCGAACAACCTGCCAACCATTTTGACGAAATAATCCTGCGACAGCGTCTCGCTAGTCGTCGCCTTTGGTGTATCAAGACATGACCCCCGAAACGATTGAAACGACCTCGCCTTCGCCCCCCGAGAAACGCCCTCCTATGCGATGGATTTGGCTTTCCATCGCGGTATCAAGTGGCATCATTATCTGGGCCTTCACGATTCCGATGCGGCATTCGCATGACCCAAACATCGCCTCGATCGACGGGAACGCTCCCATTGCGACCGTGTCACACCACCGTGATCCTTCGCTCGACCAGGCACGGCGGTCCGAACAATATGTCGCCAGGGCGATGGAAATGGATCGCAAATTGATGAAGTTACAGCGAGCCAAGGACGCGCGTCCTGCACTGCCATCGCTGCCGGGCGAGGAGGAAGCACTGCAGCACCAGGAGCATTATCGCAACTGGATGCTCGCGGAAATCGAGCGTTTGACGACCGCACCAGAAAATTCCCCCGAATGGGAATTTCGTCAACAGTTGGTCCAGTCACTCGATGCCCCCCAGTAACCCCTGCGACGGCCAGGGAAAACACGAGCCTTGGATGATCCCAAGGGACACGCGAAACAACGGCCCGTGAATACAAAGGCCAGTGCGGGGCGGCAAAGAATTCGCCTCACTCTTTGCGGGATCCAGGCGATCCGACGTTGTCCTCCATTTTCTTGATTATGATGAGAGCGTGTTGCCCAGCGTTCTCCCTGCAATCCACCTACGGTTCTCATGTCCAGCTACCTCCGCGTCATTGCTGTCGTTTCCCTGGTTGCCACATTAATGCTGGCTGCTCCGGGGCCTGAAAACCTCGCTGCTCAAGACGATTTGTTTGGCGCCCCTGCTGCCGCTCCGCTGTTCGGAGACGATCCGGGATCCGCTGCGGTTGACCAACAGGCGAGCGAAGCAACCTCGGATCCATTGAGCGAACAACTGCAAATCAAGGCTCGCCGTGGCGATATCCAGCTTGCCGAATCGGTCGCAGCCCTGGTCCGCGTGGGGCGTTGGAGCGAAGTGAACACGCTGCTCAGCGAGGCAGCGGCCCGCGACATCAACGAAGCGGTGTTGGCCGCAATGGCAGAGCAGATCGAGCCCGCGCTGCGGCTGAGAATGGTTCGCTCGGACCAGCTTGAGGAACCGGCTCGCAAGTTTGTCGAAGAGCTTTCCAAGGCAGCCACCGCAAACGCTCAATCGGAAAAACGGTTGACCGCCGCGATCGACCGTTTGGATGCCGCCTCGGTCGACGCCCGCATCGATGCGGTACGCACCCTCCTTGCGGGCGGAAACCCTGCAATCGCCGCGTTGGTCAACGGTGTTGTCTCCGATTCGCCCCCCGCGCCGCGCGACGATATTTTGCGAACCATGCTGCGGCTGGGCGACGGTGGGATCGATGCCTTGCGGCAACTTGCCCTGTACGGAAAACCAGCCGAACGGCTGGCAGCCCTCAAGGCACTGGTGCGGATCGATCAAAAGGCAGCGACGAGCGAATTGGTCACCGCGCTGTTGGCTCCCGATTCCACCCAAGATGAAATTGATTATGCCACGACACGATTGCAAAGCGTCTCGGCGGGCACGATCGATTCGGCTGCGGGAATCGATTTTTTGGCCAACCAGTTGCGGCGGCTGCGTGCGACGGCAAAAACCGTCGACAATGATTTCCAAACGCGAATTTTGTGGAGTGTGAACCCGGATCGTCAGAGCATCGGTTTTCGCGAAGTCCAAGCGATGCTCGCTGCGTATCGCGATGCGGCGGATGCGGCGTCGCGGTTGCGACGAATCGGGACGCTACCGCTGAACGTCGCCAACGAGGTATTGGCAGCCCAACTAAGCTATCGCGTGATCCTGGATCCCGATTGGGGTGACGAAAAACAAACAGAAACTTTCATTTCCGATTTCGCTCCGACGCTCCAGACCGCTTCTTGGGTTGGCATCCTTTCCAATGCTGTCGATAGCGGTGACGTTCCTGCCGCAATCGGCGTGCTGCGTTTGATCGGTTCGTTGCCGGATGCGGACCAGCGATACGATTTGCTGCTGTCCGCCGCCCCCAATCCTTCTCCGTTGGTCGTCGCTGCGATTTCCGCCGAGCCTCGCATTCGTTATGAAGCGGCTACCATGATCGCGGCGATGGGTATCCAGCGTGACTATCCCGGCAGCAGCTTGGTCCTGAAAACATTAAACGAGATGGCATCGCTCGAATCGCTGCCGATGGCAATCTTGGTCGAAACTCAGGCAGAAATGATCCTGGCCCAAGAAACCATTTTGAAGCGACTTGGTTACGCGGTCATCATTGCGCACTCAGTGGCCGGAGCCGAACGTGCGGTGGCTGCTAGCAGCGATCTGCGACTGATCGTCAGCAAAACCAACTTGGCCGATGCCAGACCGATTGAATTGATCGATCGCGTTCGCCGGCAAACCGTGGGGGCGAACGTGCCCATTGTCTTCTTTGGTGACGCCGTTGCCCCCTTTAACAGTGAACGCTGGTCTGCTGCGATCCGTTGGATGCCCGATCCTCCGTCGTCGCCGCAAGCGTATGCCGAGCTGCTCGACACGATCGCACTTCGCAACCGATTGCCTGAAATGACGCAGTTGGACCGCGAACTTTACCGTCAAACCGGAATCAGCGCGTTGGAACAACGACGAGCCAATCAATAGAGTCGCCGGTATCAAACGTCGGCTCCGCTTTGCGGTCATCCGCCTCCTTCAGGTATCGGCTACCCAAAATGGAGTTGGCAGGCTATTTTTAGGAAACGAAAGCGTTTTTCTAGAGATCCAAGACGAGGCGGCGTCGAAGATATCTTATAAGTAGAGGCTCTGAACGGCGATTGTCGCTGGACTAAGAAACACCAACGTATCCTTAATGGCGATGCTCGGCATATCCCCAAACGGTCCCGGAGAGCCACCGATCGCAGGCATCATTGGCAATTCGCCAGCGATGCAGCAGGTTTATCGCATCACCCGTCGTGTCGCGCCCAGCAACGCTTCGGTATTGATTCTAGGTGAAACCGGCGTCGGCAAGGAATTAATCGCCAGTGCCGTTCACCGATTGAGCCACCGCAGCGGCGCCCCCTTTGTCCGCGTCAACTGTGGCGCATTGAGCGAAAGCCTGCTTGAAAGCGAATTGTTTGGCCACGTCCGTGGTGCGTTTACCGGTGCGGTCGCCAATCGTGCGGGCCGTTTCGAAGCGGCACAGGGCGGCACGATCTTTCTAGACGAAATCAACAGCACAACGCTGACGCGGCAAGTCAAATTGCTGCGGGTACTGCAAGAGAAAGAGTTAGAACGGGTCGGTGATACCAGCACCTTCAGCACCGACGTTCGCATCATCGCCGCGAGCAATCGCGATCTGATG
>NZ_JBFHFD010000402.1:0-8110 GCF_041583735.1 Novipirellula sp. | reverse complement strand
GCGATCGTCAGGGTGTGGTCAAACCCGGTGGCGGTATTGTCGACGATTTCCACGTTATCGCAATAATGCAGATCGATCGACGGATACTCGGAATTGGCGGAGTAATTGCTACTGAATTCCAATGTGTTGCCAGCAATCGTCAACCCGCTGACCGATCGCGTCTGTGCCACCAAGCCATTGAAGCTGCGGATGGTGTTATTGAGGAAGCGGATATTGCGGTGGAAATGTCCTTCGCCCATTCGTTGTTCGTCCGTCAATAGCGGAGAAGCAAGTAGCGGGTAGACCGGACCTCCGTCGAAGCCAATGTTGTCGAAAACATTGTTCGAAATCGTGACATCTTGAACGCCACCGGATTCGTACCATTTCTTGTTGTCGCCTTCGATCAAGATGCCGTGCATCGGCGAGGAAAAATAAAGTGATCAATACCGATCCGACCGGGGCAGCGCCCGTCCGTTGGCGTTGAAGCGAATCCGGTTCTTGCCAACGGCGGTCACCTTGACCGGTTTGGAGTAGTTAACGCCATGATCAGCGACGTTGATTTCTTCGGCCTGGGTCTGCGACATCAACGCGAGCGGAATCAACACTGCGAGCAAACAATACCATCTGAATATCATCGTGTTCGTCTCTGTGATGGGAGGGGCTCAAGTTATTCGATGTGCGTCACTTCGATGCTTCTTCGTTCGCGGAATCTTTGACGAGTTTGTAAGAACGTACCCAGCGTAGTGGGTCGTGTTTTTGCAAACGCCGACGTGCAACACTCAGGACGTTTGGAACCATCAATGGCGGGATGGTAGCGGACGAGGCTTCGAGTCCTGCAGCTTCATTCAGCCGAAAAGGACTCGTTGCCTCATCCACTACGGAAGACGCCGTCCGTGATGCTTCGGACGGTCCTATGCTGCGGTTTGGAAGTTGGATTCTTTTTCGAATCGCGTGAAGGTGCGAACGCCAAAGATGGCAATGGCGACGAAACAGATCAACGGTAGGTAAAACGAGTTGCGAACGCCAATCGTATCGATAAACCAACCTTGCATCAGCGGCAGCAGTGCCCCCCCGACGATTGCCATGATCAAACCGGCCGAGCCTAATTTGGCCTCCTCGGCCGGCAAGCCCTTCAGTGCAATTCCGTAGATCGTGGGGAACATGAGCGACATGCAAGCCGAAATTAGAACCAGGCAGATCAGTCCCGTTTGGCCCGGTAGCATGATGGCGCCAAAGGTCAAAATCGCAGCGGCGACCGCCAAGGCCGCTAGCAACTTTCCGGGGCTAACAAATTTCAACATGAATGTGCAGACGAAGCGGCTGATCAAAAAGATCATCATCGCGGCAATGTTCCAGGTCTGTGCCTGAGCGAGCGACAATCCGACTTGCTCCATTCCATAGTGAATGATGAATGTCCAGCAGGTGATTTGGGCACCGACATAAAACGCTTGCGCGATCACCCCTTCGCGGTAATGAGCTTTGCCAAGTAATCGTACCGTTAGCTCACCTACCGGGGCATCGGGTTCACTTGCTGCGAAGGTGGGCATTTTGGTCAGTGCGAAGAGGATCAGAAAACCGATCACGACACAGGCGATCACGACATAGGGAGTTCGTACGACCCCAAGGTCATGTTGTTGGATCGCTTGAAATGTCTCGGGCGATGTGACTTGCATGTTGGCAAGGGCCTTGCTGACGGCAGCGTCCAACGTTCCATATTCTTGATCGAAATCAGGCAGTCCCGCTGCGTAGTCCGCCTCGACATACTGCACCACCTCGGGCAATTTGGCTTCCATTTTGTCGCGGAACTCGCCGACTTGCAGATTCGGTGCGATAATCGTCGAGGCGACGATCATTCCGGTCAACGATCCCATCGGGTTGAACGCTTGGGCTAGATTCAATCGCTGGGTCGCGGTCTCCGGAGGCCCCATCGCAAGGATGTAGGGGTTGCAACTTGTTTCCAAAAACGCCAATCCGAACGTCAGAATGTAAAATCCAGCAATGAAAATCCAAAAGTTCGTGTTCAGACTGGCCGGAATGCTCAACAGCGCGCCGAAGGCATACAACGCAAACCCGACCATGATCGCACCTTTGTACGAAAAACGGCGAATAAAGTAGGCGGCGGGCAGAGCCATCGTGAAGTAGCCGCCGTAAAAGGCGAACTGAACCAGCGAGCTCTGGGTGTTGCTGATCTGGAAGACTTCTTTGAATACTTTTACCAATGGATTGGTGATGTCGTTGGCAAATCCCCACAACGCGAAACAGCAGGTCGTCAGAATGAACGCCATCAGGTATTGGCGGGGGACGACTTTCGGCGGCGAGGTGTCATGCGGTTGACCTTCGCCAGAGACTTCGGCTGCCGGTTCGTAGGGCTGGACTTCAATGCCGTCGGACATAAATTCGTTCCAAAAAAAGCGATGAGTTGTTCGGGGGGAAGAAAAGCGGCGGAGAGAAGCGACACCCGTCGGGATCACTATTCCGCCTGCCTTTAAAATAACGTCAATTTCCTACGAAGGGATAGCCTTTGCTGATCAGATTTGCATCTTTCATCGCCAACCAAAACTCTTGCGTGGGCTTGGTTGCGACGAGAGCGACATTTTGCTCGATCCGTGCGGGCCGACTGCTGTTTAATGCCGTCGCCAAAACCCCGGGTGGCGACATGCCAAAGGCAACGCATGCTGTGGCGGGGCTGACATCGTAACGCCCGCAAATTTCACGGAAACGTTCACGCCACGCGATCAACGCTTGGTCTTCGGTGGTGTCACCGATCACCTTTCGGTAATCGAAAAAGTCGCCTCCGGTCAGAAAGCCTGCGTGAAAGACCGCCGAATTGATGACACCGATCTGGCGTTCATGCAGCGATTGGACGAAATCCAATAATTCCTGCGGATGCGTGTAGATCGTCAAGCTGGTCGCCAGCATGACCCAGTCAAGATCACACTGCTCGGCAAGTTTTTGCGAAATACGCCAATCCTTGGAGCCCACACCGATAGCGGCCACCTCGCCTCGATCGCGTAGTTCTCGCAGTGCTTGATAGGCAGCCACGACATCGTCCCAGCGGCGTGTGCGGTCTTGGGCATCGATCGCCGCCAGCAGATATTCATCGGGGTCATGCACCGATACCATCTGCGGGCGATAGCGGCCGAGTAATTCACAGCCTTGTTCCCAACAACGCAAAATCCCGTCGTAACTGATGTCTTGGATCGCATCGTGCTCGAGTCCTACCCACGCTCCAGGTTCAAACGTTGGCTCGGGCGTTTTCAGTGGAACCCGCCGCCATCCCAGCTTGTTGCTGATGACGATGTCCGACGGTTCCACGTTCAGTTCCGCAAGCGATTTTGCCATCGATTCGAGCGCCAATCCGGCGCCGTACTTGCCTGCCGAGTCGGCGGCGACGATCCCAGGGGACTGTTTGAACCATTGGGAAACGATTTCGCGTTTCACGTCGTCATCAAGGGCTTGGTACAAATTTCCTAGTGCGCTTGTGCCAAACACGATCGCAGGAATTTGTAAGCCGCTAGCCCCGAGCGGCGACAAGGTGGCGTTAACTTGCATCGAGTGCCCTCTCTTGCTGACTATTGAGTGACTTTCAGAACGTAGGCAAACTCCGACGGTTTTTCGGCCGGCAGCGTGGCCGTCAATCCTTTTTCGTCACGAGTCCACTCGAGTTTTTGGTCCGAACCGAGCATCGTGACCGATGCGATTTCTTCGGGGTAATGTTGACCACCGCGAGCAAGCGTCCTGACCGTGATTTGGTTGTCCTTGGGCCATGCCAATCCGGTAACGTACAAGACGTTCTCACGCGTGGTGAATCGCAGGTCCTGTGCGGTAAACGGTTTGTCTTTGGATTCCGAAACATGTCCGGTGGAAACCGCTGTGGGGCCTTCGCCGAACGTTTTCCAGTACGTGGTGCCGTAGATCGCTTCGCCGTTGATCTTCAACCAACTGCCGATCGCTTTCAGGATCGCTTGATCTTCATCAGGAATTGTGCCATCGGCGCGAGGTCCCACGTTCAGCAACAAGCAACCATTCTTGCTGACAATGTCGACAAGGTCGTCGACTAAACGGTCGGGCGTTTTGTAGCGTTGATTCTCGGTATAGCCCCACGAACTGGCGCTGACCGCAGTATCGGTTTGCCAAAACGGCTTGCGGATTTCAGCCATTTTGGAACGCTCTTTGTCCAGTACCGCCGCGGACTCGGGAAACGCATTGAACTTGTAGTTAATGATTCCGATGTCGTCGCTTGATTTAGAGGAAGCGTTGTAGTAGTACGCCGCAAACTTTTTCAGATGTTCGGCATACGAATTTGCTTCGTAGGTCGTATCGTGGTTCGGAGTGATTCCAAAGTCGAACCAAAACACATCGGGTTGGTAGTTGTCGATCAGTTCACACGAACGGGCCAACCAATCGTCTTTGAATTGTTGGTCTTGCGGCGGAAAGAAATTCTTGTAGTCCCAAGCGTTTTCTTGGAACAAGAACGGCATCGGCCGGCCATACAGGCGTGCGTATTGAGGGTCGGCGTTATCAAAATCTTTGTCACGAACATAATACATCCAATTGAACGCGCGATGGCTGCTGACGCCAAACTTCATCCCTTCACTGCGAACGGCTTTAGATAGCTCCGCGATCACGTCCCGTTTCGGACCCATTTCGGTTGCGTCCCACTCGGTAAACGAGCAGTCGTACATGGGGAAACCGTCGTGATGTTCCGCCACGGGAATGACGTAACGTGCCCCCGTGTCTTTGAACAGTTTGGCCCATTGAGCGGCATCAAACTTTTCGGCTTTGAAATCGGGAATAAAGTCTTTGTAGCCAAACGTCTTCTGAGGCCCGTAGGTCTCGATGTGATGCTTGAAAAAGTTGTCTCCACGTCGCTCTTGCTTGATGTACATTTGCCGCGGGTACCACTCGCTACCGAACGCAGGCACGCTGTAGGCACCCCAGTGGATGAAGATGCCGAACTTGGCGTCTTTGTACCACTGCGGAATTTCGTAGCCTTCCAACGAGGACCAATCGGCTTTGAACGGTCCCTTGTCAATCACCGAATTGATCTTAGCGATCGAAGGTTCGACTTGAGGGTGCGGAAGTGTTGCGGGGTGCGGCGATTCGGCAAACGACACGCTCGTCATCAACACCGCGATCGCGGCGACATACTTACATTTGGAAATCATGTTGGCTCTCGGTAAAAGCGTCAGAGATGATTGTGAATGGGGAGATGCCAATCATTGGCGGGGACCGCATCAGGAACGGTCCTGCAAAAATGTCTGATGGATAAGTGAGCCGCTCGCGCGTAAGCGGCCGGGTATCACGCCGCTAGCTGGGGCCTTACGGCCAACGGCTCACGATTGCAATTGGCGTTTCGTAAAATCAACAGGCCACTGCTGCTAACGCAGGCAATACCCTATTACGCTCACGTCTTATCCGACGAACAGCGGACGCAAGTGACGTTCGTAAATATTCTTGGTCACTTCGTTGCCGACAATCTCTTCGTTCTTCTTCAGTAGATCGGTGTAACGATCGCCATGCTTCGCTGCGACTTTAAACGAGACGTGAAGTAGTTGACGCATATGGGCGTTGAAGTGCTCGTTGTCTTGAATGTGGCGGATCGCACTGGCCAAACGAGGGCCCGACCAACCGTTGACGGTTTCCGCGTCGGGCAGTTTGCTGTTATCGATGTCGATCACACTGGCGTAGGGAGCGCAGAACTCTTCAACATGCTCGAGTGCATACGCATAAATCTCTTTTGCCAACGCCAGCCCATCGCCACCGGCTTCGGCCAATCCGATGATCTCTTCGAGCCATGTGGTGCCCGCGGTCTTGATGTGTAAGCCAGCACCGGTGCGCTGCAAGCACTCGCGGATGATCGGATACAGACTGAACTTGTCGCTACCGCTATGAACGCTTAGCTTCAATGTTTCCGGCAAACCGTAGGTTTTTACCGCGTGAGCGATTACGGCAACGTCGTCGTTGAATTCACGCTCGAACTGCTTCAGATCGCCGACATAGTCGACGCCTTTGTTGAAACGTCCGGTGAATTTTGGTGCGATTGTTTGTACAGGGACTTTCTCGTCGGCAATCGCAGCCAAGATGACCAACAACTCAGGTGGCGTTTGCGGCGAATCCGTTTCGTCCATCGAGATCTCGGCGATCACGTTGTCGGCGCCTTTCGCCTCGGCGATGTGACGATAAATTTCACCCGCTTCTTTGACGGCCAACAAATACTGCTCGGCGACCCGTTGGACGTCTTCTTTGCTGACTTCCAGCGGCGAAGACAAGCCATCGAGGGTCAAGGTGCCGACGAGCTCGGGGTGACGATCGACAAATGCGGTGATTTCCTCTTTGGACGCCGCTTTGCCAATTGAATCAGCAACGTCAATGGTAAAGAAATCGCTGCAAGGAATGAACGGATCGACCGTTGCGAGTTGAATATGGTCGGCATCGACGTGCCAAGGCTTTTTCCAGCCCCGCGTTTCAATCGCATTTTTTGCAGCGTCGTAAACGCTTTGCGGCTTCGATCCGACAAAGGTGTGCTCGCGATTCGACTTGTTCCATACCGGCGCGACGTCCACGCCATCCTTGGCAAGTTGCTCGAAAGCACGTAATTGAGCAGCCGCTTGATGCGCAAAACGATCGCCAACGCCGAAGGTGAATTTTTCAATAACGAGCATCTATCTCTCTTTAATGGTGGGATTAAACAGTGTTATTTTGCCAAGCGTTCGCGGGCAGCCCATAGCCGAGGTTGACTTTTGCATGTCAATTCTTAACCTGGGTAGTGAAATAAGTTAAGCGATTCACCCCCCGCAAACAACGAGACGCAGGTGGCGACGGACAAGCGATCGACGAAAGAGCCCGATTTTGTCTCGGTCCAAGTTTCCAAGGCTCGGCGTTATTACTTGAACTTGAATCCCTCGGATTCCGCGGCGATGGCGGTGGTGTGTGGGGGCGTCGAGCGAACGCGGACCGAATATGTCGTCCAGCGTGATCGTTTTCCCTATTTTGGCATCGAAATGGTGACTGAAGGACGAGGCGAATTAACGCTTCGCGACCGCAGTTTTGCCTTGTCACCAGGCATCATGTTCGCCTACGGCCCCCAGACGCCACACCGGATTGCGAACATGCCGCCATCACAAATGCGAAAGTTTTATGTCGATTTCGTCGGCCATGAAGCAGAGGCTGCTCTAATCGCAGCTGGCCTTTTCGATGGCAAACCGCTCCGCGTGACCCGGATGCACGAATTGGTCGAACTGATTGAGATGTTGGATCACGAAGCTCGCGGCGATAGCGATGTGGCCGGCGAGGTATGTGAACATCTGCTGCGTTTGCTATTGGTCAAAGTCCGTCAATGTTGTCTGGCCGAAAGCCCGGCGATGCCGCGAGCCTATGCCACTTACGAACGCGTTCGCGAATACATCGAAACGCATTACCTCGAACTGCATACTGTTGAACAAGTCGCGGCGCAATGTGACATCACGCCAATCCACTTGTCGCGGTTGTTCCGCCGTTTCGGTGGCGTCGGAGCGTATCGTTTTCTACTTCGCAAGAAAATGAATCGGGCTGCTGAGATGTTGCTCGAGGATCGTTTGCTGATCAAAGAAGTCGCCGAGCGGCTCGGCTTCTCGGATGCATTCCAATTCTCGCGAGCTTTTAAACGCGTCTACGGTATCCCCCCAAAGCAACTCGTCCGGTCCCGCTTGACTTCGTTCGAAAGCTAAGCACCGATACCATCGATTTTGTTAGCGGTGCGGCGCAAGCGGGCCGTCGATTTAACCGAAACGCAAATTGGAATAGTGAGCCGTGGGCCGTAAGGCACCGGGTAATGCGTGAGACCCGGCCGCTCACGCGCGAGCGGCTCACCAAATCACCAATCCGCTTGTGCCGCACCGCTAAAACCATCCCCCTTTTCGCGAGACTGCTGCATTAGTATGGCGCATGTCGGGCCCGTTCGACCTCTCCCGAGCTAAAGCTCGGGAGAGGTAACTTGCGGTGCCAAGAGGCCGAATGGGGACTACTCCAGCAGTCGACTGAACATGCACAATTGAGCGGTCGTTCGTGCGGCCACCGACGGATTCCAGCGAACTTGGTTCATCCGCTTGCAAAGCTCGTCGCTTAACCGTTCAATCGGCTGGTGCAGTCG
>NZ_JBFHFD010000401.1:0-8111 GCF_041583735.1 Novipirellula sp. | reverse complement strand
GATAAACTCGGAAGATGATCGGTTGGCTAAGCGAATTGGATTCACGGCAGAGAGCTTATTTAAAGCGTACTGAAAATGATAATTAAAAATGGCGGCGGTCTTCTTGGACTCGGATGTTTGTTACTAACGTTGTTGGTGGGCGTCCCGCAAACCGCAACCGCGCAGACGGGATTCGACAACGACGGCAGTGTCTTTTCCGATTTCTCGCTCGGTGGTTTTGGGCAAGATTCGGGTGATCCGGCGAAGTGGGAGGCAAAGTACTTTGTTGACGCTTCGGGAACACGCGGTCGATTGGATGTCATTGTCGACGTGAACCAGGGGTGGCACATCTATTCGGTGACCCAGCCATCGGGCGGACCAATGAAGACAAAGTTGTCGATCGAGTCACCCGAGTCGGTGAAATTGGCGGGCAAGTTTGCTCCCGACGAAGCGCCCCACAAGAGTGTGTCAGAGATTTTCAAGGGGATTACGATCGAAGAGCACGGGGGACGTGTGGTTTGGTCGGCCCCGCTCGTGATACCCGCTGATTTTCGTGACCCCATTTCCATCGCGGTCGAGGCACAAGTTTGTAAGCCCGACGGCGCCTGTATCCCGATCTCGGAAACGTTGACTGCCGCGTTCGCAGGCAATGTCACGGTTCCCGTCGCGATGACTCAAGCCGGGAATGCATCGATTGAACCGGAGAAGAGTGTTGCTGCAAAACCGTTCCGCGACGATGGTTACGAAGTCCAGTGGACTGCGGAATTGACGCCCGCCACGGTAGCACCGGGCGAGCGTGCGACGTTAAAACTCACGGCGATCCCCGATGCTGGATTCCACGTATACCAATTGACCGTCGATGACGGTGACTTTTCGACCAACATGGTCGTGTCCGAGAAATCGGGACTTCGTGTTGGCGCACCGAAAGCCAGCAGTATCGCGGTCCCTGTGGATGTCAAATTGTTACCAGGCGTGATGTTCCACAAAGGAACCGTCACATGGTCGGTGCCGGTTGAGGTTCCGAAAGACACCGAGATTGGCGCCCATAAAATCTCGGGCATGATCGCGTACCAAGCCTGTACCGACAAAAGTTGCCAACAACCGATGGCGCTATCGTTTTCAACCACGCTGGAGGTTGGCAAGGCAACAGGTCCTGCCTCCTCGGCGGCGGTGCAGTTCGCCAGCGCTAAACGCGCCGATGTCCTCGACGCGGCTGCGGAAACCGATTGGGTCGACAAACTGCAAACCAAACCTGCAGCGGCTGCGGAAAACACGGGCCGTGATACGAAGACGCTGCCTACGGATGACACCGAAGTGGCTGCCGCGGTGACCCAAACACCACAAAATGATTCACTCGATGCCAAGACGGCGGATGCCGCCGCTCATCCGGTAACCCCGGTTCAACCGATTGTGATCAACGATGGCGGCGACACCAATGGACGCCCGTTTGCGGTCGTTTTGATGTTTGCGTTTTTGGGTGGGGTGATCCTGAACTTTATGCCATGCGTATTGCCGGTTGTGGGGCTGAAAGTGATGAGCTTTGTTCAGCAAGCGGGCGCGGATCGTAAACGAGCGTTCCTGCTGAACTTCTTTTATGCAGCCGGCATCCTATCGGTGTTTGCGTTGTTAACAGCTTTGGCGGTAGTCTTTTCGCTCTCGTGGGGCGAGCAGTTTACCTACTTGCCCGTGCGGCTTGGTTTGACGTTGTTAATGTTCGCGATGGCACTGAGCTACCTTGGCGTGTGGGAGATCCCTGCTCCGGGAATGGCGGGTGGCAAGGTGTCACAAGACTTACAGAAACGCGAAGGTTACCCCGGTGCGTTTGCCAAAGGGGCGTTTGCCACGGTGTTGTCGACGCCATGTAGTGGTCCGTTTTTGGGAGCCATTTTTGGATTGACAATCGCTTTGACGGCCGCTGAAACGACCGCGTTGATGATGACGATCGGATTGGGAATGGCGATTCCTTATATCATGATCGGGATTTGGCCCAAGCTGGTGGCGTGGTTACCCAAGCCAGGCAATTGGATGGAAACGCTAAAGGAATTTTTGGCGTTCTTGTTCTTGGCGACCGTGGCGTTCTTTTTCAATCAGTTCAGCGACGACCACAAAGTTCCTGTCTTTGTCACGCTGTTGGGCGTGTGGTTCGGTTGCTGGATCATTGGCAAAGTCCCGAACTGGGCCGATATCGAAAAACGGCTGGTTGCTTGGGTCAGCGGCGTGGGGATTGCCACGGCAATTGGTTTCATGGCGTTCCAGTACTTGGGTGCCGAACCGGCGCCTCGAGATGGCGTCAAGACAATCGCTTGGGAAGAATATAGCGAAGATCGTTTGCAAGAACTGCAAGCCGAAGGACGCACGGTGATGATCGACTTTACTGCCAAATGGTGCGTGAACTGTATCGTCAACTACAACGTGGCGCTGAACACCGAAGAGACTCGTAAAGTGATCGAAGAACTCGATGCGGTGCCGATGTTAGCGGATTGGACCGATCATAACCCCGAGATCAAATCGAAGCTGGCTGAATTGCAGAGTCGTTCGATTCCCGTTTTGGCGATCTACCCTGGATCCAACCCCAACCAGCCGATTGTGCTACGCGATCTTGTCAGCCAATCTGCAGTGATCGATGCGTTGCGGCAAGCCGGAGCGAGCGTTGACGATCCCGCGATTGCACGCTCGAAAAAGTCGCCTTCTAAGTCGACTGCGTTTGTTCATTAACATGCTTGATTCCAACGAAACCATCGTGGCGATTGCCTCACCGACAACGCCCGCGATGCGAGGAATTGTTCGTATGTCAGGGCAATCGGTCGTATCGATCCTGGAATCGGTAGGCGTCCCGACATCACGCGCGAAACGCCCCCAGATAATTGATAGCCGGATCGATCTCGGAGCACCGCTTGGTCCAATCGACGTGACGGTGTCGCTGTGGCCGACATCCCAAAGTTATACTGGGCAACCCTCGGCGGAACTGCACACGATCGGCTCGGCACCGGTGTTGCAATCGATCGTGGGAGTGTTGAGCTCTGCGGGGGCTCGTGCGGCGCGGCCTGGTGAATTTACCATGCGGGCGTTTTTGGCGGGGCGGTTGGATTTGCCGCAAGCCGAAGCGGTGCTTGGTGTTATCGAAGCAGAACAACGTGGATCGCTCGAGCATGCGCTGAAACAATTAGCGGGCAATTTATCCCGACCGCTCGAACAGATGCGTAGCGAGATGCTCGACCTGCTTGCCGATGTCGAAGCAGGGCTCGATTTTGTTGACGAAGACATTGAATTCATCAGTGACGAATCGTTGGTCGATCGGCTGAGTGTGATTCATGCGGCAGTCGAAAAGACACGGCAATCAATGGAATCTCGCGGAGGCAGCCGTTCGCGAGCGATCGTCGCGTTTCGAGGTAACCCCAACGCGGGCAAAAGCCACTTGATCAATGCATTGGTGGGGGACGAAGTAGCGATTGTCGCGGATGTCGCAGGCACCACACGCGATATCGTATCGGTGGAAACCGTTCTCGATGGAAACACGATCCAGTGGGTTGATACCGCCGGAATCGAAAGTCGGGCTATGGAGGATCCGCTGTTTGAAATCACGGTCGCTTCGCAGGCTCAAGCGCTTCGTGCATCACAAAACGCCGACGTGCGAATTTGGTGCGTCGATGCGTCCAAGGATGATTTGGACGCACAGCGACGCTATTTTGAAACGCATGATGGTTCGTCCAAGCGGTCGTCGATTGATATCTGGGTCGCAACAAAATCCGATCTGATCGACACGAGGGTGGTGGAACCCGATTGGATTTACACCAGCGTGATCACGGGCGATGGCGTGGGCCCGTTGCGTGATCTCATTTCGCAATTTGTCGCGTCGCGTGACCAGGAAGAGGTCGGTTCGATTATGGGGACCGCTGCTCGCTGTTCGGGATCGCTCGCGCACGCCGCCGCCAGCATCGAAACGGCGATTCGTCTGGTTCAGCATGGCGATGGTCATGAATTTGTCGCTTCGGAACTTCGCGTCGCTGTCGAGTCGCTTGGTGAGGTCACCGGGACGGTCTACACTGACGATATCCTGGATCGCGTCTTTGGTCGCTTCTGTATCGGAAAATAGTCATGCAATCGCTGAATCAAAACACGGCTGCCCCACGCCAAGATTTCTCGCGGCAAGATCGCTCGCGCCAACCTATCTCGAAGGGAAAACAAATTCCGGCCGCAGTGCATGTCGCTCAGCATGATTCTCCGCTGGGCGTGATCTGGTCCATATGGACAGCGCGTGGGTTGTGGCGGTTGCAATGGGGAAACGAAAGCCCGGAATGTGCCGGGCAAATTCCTGCGAAAGCGGTTAAAAATTGGACGCAATTGCTCGACGAACGATTGAGTTCTTTTTTCGAGTTTGGCTGCACCACGTTTGAGAACGTCCAAATTGACGAATCGAATTGGACCCCGTTTATGAAGTCGGTCTATCGCCATTGTCGTGATATCCAACCCGGCACCACCCTCACCTACAAACAGCTCGCTGAGCGTGCGGGGAGCCCCCGTGCGAGCCGGGCGGTGGGCAGCAGTATGGCTCGCAATCGCATCCCCATCGTGATCCCGTGCCACCGCGTCGTTGCTTCGTCGGGGCACCTTTGCGGATTTAGTGCCCCCGGTGGTCTGAAAACGAAGCAATATTTGTTGGACTTGGAAAGCGACCACGCGGTTCCGCTCACCGCAGCATTTGCATCCTGAGCGGCTCGGCGATAAGCTTGCTCGCTTGCAAAGTCCCTCCCTTGGCTGTGTTTCTTTGCCAAGATGATTCACGGGAACCACTACCGAATTGCTGATTGCCAGCGTCTGCGGTGACGATGTTCACCTCAGTGACGTGTTGGAGACGCAGGTGGCTTGAATCGATTACGATTGCGACAAAAGCAAACTCGACAAAAACGCAATCGCGATAATACGTACTCGCAAGAAAACCAAGACACATGAGCCGCGATTTTACTTATTCCGACATTGCGAAAATGATCGATCACGCGTTGTTGGCACCCACGCTTTCAACTGCGGATCTCGATCATGGGATCAAGTTGGCCTTGGCTTATGATGTGGCAAGTGTTTGCATCATGCCGTGTGCGGTGCCGAGGTGTGCAGAATTGCTCTCAGGCAGCACGGTCAAGACATCGACGGTGATTGGGTTTCCGCTCGGGGTAAACACCACTGCGGTGAAGCGGGCCGAGGCCGAGCGGGCAATCGCCGATGGCTGCCAAGAACTGGATATGGTCGTCAATATTTCCAAAGTGCTCAGCGGCGATTGGACGTACGTTCACGATGACATCGCAGCGGTGATCGATGTCGCCCATGATGCCCGACAAAAAGTGAAAGTGATCTTCGAGAATTGCTACTTGAATGACGATGATAAGGTTCGCCTCTGTCAGATTTGTGGCGAATTGAATGCCGACTGGGTCAAAACATCGACCGGTTTTGGGACCAGTGGTGCGACAATCGAAGATCTGCAGTTGATGCGATCCCAGGCACCCGACCACGTTCAAGTCAAGGCTGCCGGAGGCATACGTGATCTTGAGATGGTGATAAAGGTGCGTGCGATGGGCGTCACGCGGGTCGGTGCTAGCCGAACAAAAGAGATGCTTGATGAGTGCCGATCTCAGCTCGACATGCCCCCCATCGACGTAACATCAGGCCCCACAAGCACTTACTGATTGCGGTAAAAAAAGATGAGTACATCTTCTGTCTTCCGTTGTTTCAAGTTTGCGGTTCAGTGAAGTTTGGGAACCGATTAATGGCAAAAGAAAGAGAATTAGAGGGTGAAAATGCTGGAATTTGCAGCAAATTTCTTCCGATAATATGAGCCCCCCACATTGCGGAATATCGTTTTTTGTAGTTTACTAGCGTAAGAGCGTAGCTCTACCCCAGCGAACAGTTATCAGGCCCCTGACATGGGGGCCTGTGTCAAGCTAGCTGGCGGGTGACCATTTCCGTCGTTTGCCCCACGACGCATTGTGTTGCCCGCCAGCTTTTTTCGTTTGTGGGTTGCTGGAAAACCGCATCGTTTCCGCACCTATCACTTCAGCGGCCTAATTCTCTCGCCGCTCGATCGCGATCGATATTCACGCTCTTTTACCGAAGGGCAATCGCAGTCGAATTGTATTTTTTCGAGCAAGCGGTCAAAATAGAAGCACACGGCAGGAAAGCAGCCACTAACCGTCCGTCAATTTATTCGACGTGTTCCCAGAGTTCCCTCATGACGACTCCTCTTCAAGCGATCCGCGATTTACTTAACGAAGACAAACGTTATCGCATCGAAGCCTATCAATTCATTCGCGAGTCGCTGCATTACGCTCACGAGAACAACGAGGCGACTAGCGCGGCGATGGCGGATGTCGATCCCGCGCCGGGAATTTCGTCCGAAAATCCGAATCACGTGACCGGTCAACAGCTTTGCGAGTCGTGTCGACGTTACGCGATTGATCAATATGGCTACCTCGCCAAAATGGTTTTAGCGAATTGGGGCATCCGCTCGACAAGCGACCTCGGTGAATTGGTGTACAATCTGATTCGCATTGAACAGATGCGTAAAAGTGAAACCGATCGCCGCGAGGATTTTGATGACGTCTTTGATTTTGACGACGCGTTCGAGCCTCAGTTTGAACTTGTCGCACGCGACGAAGACTGAGTCGAAACGAACGCGGTCGAGTTTGTGGGCCGGATGTTTCTTTGTCTGGCTGATTGCGGTTTCAGCGCTAAACGCAGGGGCTCAAGATACCGCCACTGCGGAACCCTCCATTTCAGCCGATTCCGCTTCAGCTGATTTCACAGAGCGGTCGCTGCCCCCCCCCGATGAAAAGCCGCGTCGTACTTATCTGGGCCGCATCGTGGCGGAGCCGATGGGGCATCAAGGCGCACCGTGGCTGATTCGTGATAACCGCGATGACGAAGAAAACGCGTCCGAGTCGTTTGTCCAATTGCAATTGGCCGAGGGCATGGTCGTTTGTGATCTGGGATGTGGCAACGGTTACTGGACGCTGCCGATGGCCAAGAAAGTGGGCGAAAGTGGTCGCGTGCTGGCAGTCGACATCCAGCGTGAAATGCTACAGAAACTTCGTGTTCGTGGTGCGAAAGCCAAACTGCGAAACATCGAACCGATTCTGGGAAAAGTCGACGATCCTAATCTGCCGCTCGGCGAAGTCGATCTGATTTTGATGGTCGATGTCTACCACGAATTTTCGCATCCCGAATCGATGCTGTGGCATATGCACCGCGCATTAAAACCCAACGGCGTCATTGCGCTGTTGGAGTACCGTCAGGAGGATCCTTCGGTGCCGATTAAGCCACTGCATAAGATGTCAAAAAATCAGATCATGAAGGAGTATGAAAAGAACCACTTCAAGCTGGTGAAAGAGTATAACATGCTGCCTTGGCAACATTTAATGTTCTTCGCCCGTGACGACAGTCCGCTTGAATCGCTGGATCCCATTCCTACCGAACAAGTTCTCGAAGCACTTCCCTAGACCGACGTCGCCTACCAACCTGCCTTAATTCCTCCCACCAAACGGAAGTCCCTCGCAATGGCTCCTAGTGTTCGCATCCGTCTTTCCGTCATGATGTTCCTGCAGTTCTTTATTTGGGGATCGTGGTATGTCACTGCCCCCAATTTTCTGAGCACGATCGGATTCGAGGCGGCTGATTTTGGCAATACTTACTCGGTTGGTCCGATCGCCGGCTTGCTGACCCCGCTGTTGGTCGGCTTGATCGCGGACCGTTTCTTCTCGGCTCAAAAAGTGCTCGCGATCCTGCATTTGCTCGGGGGCGTGATCATGTTCGGCGCGGTCTCGTTCATGAAGGGGGAATCGCCTTCGCCTTCGGTCATCAACTGGGGGTTCTTTCTCGGCTACATGCTGACCTATTATCCGACCCTGGCGTTGACCAACACGATTGCGCTGAAAAATATGTCGGATCCAGAAAAGGAGTTTCCTGGCATTCGGGTGCTCGGCACGATCGGTTGGATCGCGGCGGGGTTCGCATTGACCTTTACCGGCTACGAAACCAATTCGGGAATGTTTTACATGACCGCCGTTGCGGCGATTGCGCTGGGCGTGTTTAGCTTTTCGCTTCCCGATACCCCACCGGTCCGTTCGGACGAAAAAGTTTCGATTCGT
>NZ_JBFHFD010000400.1:0-8124 GCF_041583735.1 Novipirellula sp. | reverse complement strand
TAAAGGGCGTGCTCGACCTCTCCCCCGACTTCGGAGACTGCTGATTTAGTACGACATCACCGCTTTTATGTTAGCCGCTTGGGCGCTCCCGGTTCAGTGGTGACGAAACCGTGGCTAGCGGGCTGTTGATTTAGTGAGCCGTGACGCGTGAGCGGCCGGGTTCCACGCATTACCCGGTGCCTTACGGCCCACGGCTCACTACTGCGATTTGCATTTCGATTAAATCAACAAGCCGCTAGCGCCCAAACGGAACGCTGTGAAGCAATTTTTGCCGTGTTTTAACGTAGCGGAAGTCATCAAGACTTTCGTTGAACGAACTCAATTCCCGAAACTCTTGACGAGTTTCTCTACATAAAAATACTTCACAGCGTTGGCCCAAACGGCTAACTAAATCAGCAGTCTCCTTCGTCGGTGGAGAGGTAACTGCAGTATCGGCCGGAAGAAAAACTCACCCCCATTATCCGACGTAAATACCAACGTTTTAGTGGACCAGGCTCGCGCCGCTCCGCTACCAAAATGGCCATTAAACGTTCAGCTTTTTACTTGTAAGCTTCTTTGGTCGTAATGCCGCGACGCTCGTTATTGAGCAGCCCTTCAAAATTCAATTGTTGCTCTTCCTGGTAGATCGAATTTTGTCGGAACAAGTTGTCTCGCAGCCCCGCTTTGCCTTTACTCTGCGGCTTCTGTCCAGCCATGGCGTTGGGGGCGGCCTCGGCCGACGCATTACCCGACACTGAGGATGTGTTCGCTGCGGCGATCGCAGACTGCAGATCAACTTTGCCGCGGTAAAACGCGTATTGATTGTTTTGATGAGCCGCAATCACGGTGCTGGTGCCCTTGATATCGTCGGCGATCATCAAGCCACGTAGGTCCGAATCATCCGAAACAAATTCATCGTTCGCCGAACCGATGACCTTCACATGAACGTTGTTAAGGAATTGGTCGCTCTTTGTATCTTTGACACTGACCCGGACGCGTCCCGATGTGGCGTCTTCTTGCACGACGAGTTCCAGCGGGCTCACCAAAACTAATCCCGATGCATAGAGGTTTTCGCCTCGACACACAATCAAATAGGCTCCCTCATCCTTCAGCGGCAATTCGAGTGCCTTTTCACGATCTCGAAAATCACGTCCATCCCCCAATTCGACTGTGGCCTCGTGATACGGTTTGATTCCGGCCAAGTTGATTGCGGTAATGCGGTCCAAGTTTCGCTGTAATAATCCAAACTTCATCAGATCGATTCGGTAGACCTTCACGACCGCTTCGGCGATGTTGCGAAAACGCAGTTCGACCGTTTTAGGATCGTCTGGCTTGATCGTGGTGACTTCATCGAGCTCGACCGCTTTTCGATTAAAAAAGCGGATCGCTTCGGCAGCGTCAGCGAACCGCTCTTTGACTTTGGTGTATTCCGCAATCGCGTCGGCGGCATCGCCCAAACTGTGGTAGACCTGGCCCATGATATAGGTCGCTTCCCAGCGATTGTCGGCAACACGGGTGCCGCCAGTATCAGGATTGGCGAACGTCGCCTCAGCTACTTTGCGACACATCTGAAGCGCTGCTTCGGGATGTTCGAGTTCAAAATGACAGTACCCGATCATGTACCAAAACGAATCGAGCAACCGACTCTGCGGATAACGCTGAGCATATTTTTCACAGCGATCGATCGCGAATTCGAATCGTTCTAGATCGATCAGTGCCGTTGCCAATGCGAAACTGGCTTGATCGTCTGCGGGATCCTTGGGCCAAGTCGTGACGAAGTGATCGAGCATCTTGATTGCCGCATGGATCAAGTGCACTCGCGTGATCTCAGCCGATTTTAGCTTCGCATCGTCACTTGCCTTCGCGGCGCGTCGATAAGTTTCCTGGGCCAACGCATAGGTCGCGGTGGCAACGTAGGATTCGGCGGGATAGTCATGCAGTAACCGCTCCATTACCTGTACACTGCGAACAAATTCGCCTCGTTCGTTCAAAAAGCCCGCGACTTGCGACTCACGTTCAAAGCTGGCTTGAACCGTCGCTCGGTACACCAAGTAGCTGCGTTCATATTCACCGAGCTCACGATAGGACTTAGCCACTTTCAAAATATCCTCAAACGAAATTTCAACGTCGGGGAATTTTTCTTTTAGCACCTCAAAATATTTGACCGTGTCGCTGTGACTTTTTCGTTTCAGTGACGAAGCAAACAACCACTGCGTCGCGTTCTTGAATTTGTCGGCATCGAGTTGCCAATTTTCGACCAGCTCCGTCAAATAGCGATGTGCCGCGTCGAAGTCGGCGTTCTCAAATGCGTGTTTGCCAAAATAATACTGTTCGTCGGGGGTCAATCGATACTCATCCACTGACGCCTCGCCGACATCAAGCACTTCGAGCGTTTTGACCTCCGAGATGGAATACAGCGAAGGTTCATAGAAGCTACGCAGAATCGACTGGGGAGCACGAAAGTTTCCAGGGATACTGCCCACCAACGTGTATTTGATATCCGAAGGATAATTTCGATCTCCGATGTAGAACGTGATTTGGCCCGGTTCAATCTCAAACCGTTCAAATTGCCCTGACACGGAACCATCCAATACCGAACATCCCGCTGGAATCGGTTCGGTCAGCACCAGATAGTCGTACTTTTCGCCGGTACGGTTGGTAACGTAGTGTCGACGTGGATTGAGTGTGACGACACCTCGCTGGCCCACCGGCAATTGAGTCAACGCGTTAGTGAACGAGCGGTAGTTGCCATTGATGACGTCAAAGCCACGCGGCACGTCGCGGCCGTCGAGCTGTTTTTGAGCGGGTTCGTAGATGCGACGAACGGTCCACTGTTTTGTTGAACTCTTAATTTTGTCTGCTGACACGAAGCCCGTCAAAACGGCAGAGTAGCTGAAGGTGGCACGTCCTACCAAATTGAATTCGATCCGATTGGGCTTTTCGTGGCTCAGCAAACTTTCATCGACGGCGATGCGACGCGTGCCGTCTTTTCGCGGATCAATCGCCAGCGTTTCGAGTTCGTGATCGTTGACATTGAGCGTCAGTTCAAACGGCTCGGAAGCATTGTCCGCCGCAGCGTTCCATTTCGCCAAAGCGGTAATCGCAGGTCCGTTTACTTTTTCGATTGGCCAACGCGACCCAACACGGGCGGACAACAACGACTCCGTCATTTTCGCCACATTCGGATTTTGAGGATCCATTTCTTGCAGTGCCAACAAATAGATCGCCTGCAACTCGGTTACATTCCGCATCCAGGGCAATACCGTGTCACGATCCTCATTGCTGAGCTGCGAATCGCCTCCAGGTATCTTGATCAGCGGCAAAATCTCGAGCCCCATCTCTTTGTGATTCATTTCGGCGAGTGTCAGTGCCAAGTGGATCAACCCTGAGAGACTCAATCGATTGCGTTCGCGATAAAGTCGATTGGCAAGCGAGAAATCGCCGCATTTCGAGACTGCCATCGCATGCAATAGAACGGTTTGTCGCTCGAGGTCACTCGAATCCGTCTCGGTAAACGCCGTCTGCAAATAGGCTTTGCCTTTTTCAATCGTCGCTTGGGGAACGGAGAATCCAATGCTGCGAGCGACATGTAGGGCCCACATCACACGTGATGACAAATAGGGATCTGCGGATTGGGCATCAGGATTCCCTGACCACGACCAACCACCTTGCTCGCGTGCCGCCGAAACCAGTTGTGTCACCGCCGAGGCGACTCGACCCGACAACGCTTGCCCTTCGGGTGTGTCCGAGTCTCTAGATTGGCCAATCATCTTCAGCAAGGCCGCGCCACCCATTGCGTCGGATATGGCACGTTCGATTGGGCTTGCCGAGGGTAAGCCGCAGTTGAACAGCGGATTCGGGCTGCTTCCGAGGACACTTTCTAGCAACGATCGATTGACACTCGGGCCAATCAAGATTTCCAACGAGGAACTTTCGGTGGGCTGATCTTTGTCCAGTCCAATGAGCGCCACAGTGTTTTGCGACGAAGTACCGCTAGCGGTTTGGAACACCGGGAATCCGAATGGTCGAACCGCGACGACTTCAGTTGTGACGTCATCGGGTTCACCGTCCGAGGCGACTGTTAACTCAAACGTCACGTTTGACGCGGATTCAATTTCGATCGGGATTGCCAATTTCTGAATCCCCTCGCCATCGATTTCGATCGTCTTCGTTTGGGAGACCGATTTGGAATCGGTTGCGGACGGGTCGCCAAAGGTCGTTTTCAGCGAAACGGATACCGATCGTTTGCCGCCGGGGCCATGATGGATTTCGATGGGCAGTTTCGTCTTGTCGCCCACGGTAAAGGCAAGCGGCGTTTTAAGGATCCCAAACAAGTCTCGTTTGGTGATTACATCCTCGCTCGCTTCGCCGGCGAGTGTTTCTGTGTTGATGCCTTTGGCCGTAAGACGCCATGCCGTTGATTTTGCAGGCATCGTGATCGTGATGGTCGCGTGCCCTTGGTCATCGGTGACCACCGTTGGATCCCAGAACGCCGTTTCAGCGTGTGCCATCGTGGGCAACCATTGGAACCCGAGTTCACGAATTTTCCGTTCTATATCGGCCCGTTCTTTCAGCACAATTAATGCGCCATCCGCGGTCACTCCATTGACAATCGAGTTAGGGTTGAGGTTTTGGGTCGCGGAGATGTCAAAGTATTCTGTCTGCGGAACAACACGCCATGCCGGCGATTGCTCAAAGAACAATTGTGCGTTTTGCTCCATCGGTGCATTCACAGCCTGGGGGATACTCGCTTGAAGGCCAGATATTGGCCTTGATCCATAGGAACCTCCATTGAACACACGACGACGCGAAAGAGAATCCCTGACTTGCGAAGACGGAATTTGTCCGAGCTCGCGTTGTTGCACATCCGCACCGAATGGATCATCCGCCCCGCCGAACGGTTCAATAAATTGACTCAGTCCATCCATGTCATTGTCGACATCGGATTTCACACGCTCGTCAAGATTGGCCTCGCCCCCATCCATCATCCAATCCGAGGCAACGGCAAAGTCACCAACAATGGGAACCGCTTCATTAAGCCTCCGATCGTGCATTCCAGTCGGCGGCATCATCCGTCCGCTTAAATCGGCGAGTGCGCGGGTCTCACGCTCTAATATTTCCACACGTTCCGCTTCCGCCAACGCCGAGTCACTGACAGGCTGTGTGGCCGGACGATAAGTGAACGTACAACTTGTGCTCTGGCGTATCGCGGTGGGGCGGATTCCCTCGGAAAAGAATGCTTCGATTGCATCCTGGACGTTTCTAAATGTGTTGAGTAGGTTCGTTTGCACCAAGCCCAGTGACAACTCGGATTTGACCGGATTGCCTTGCGGATCCGTCACCGTGATTTCGACAGTCAAGTCGTCACCCGGCTTCAATTGTTGTGAATGCGGTTTCAGTGCGATCTGCAGCATTTGCGATACACGAAACTCACTTTGCGCCGAGTGAAACTGATTCTTGGTCATCACCGCTACCGACAAAAAGACGTTGGGCGCGAACGATGATTTCATCGGCAGCTCGATTTTGTTATCGCCCGAGGCAAGTGTGACAAGTTGATAATCGAGAATCGACGCCCCTTCGAATGTTAGCAGAGCCAGCGCCGGTGCCTCGCGCCAATGCAGATTCACGGCGGCACTATCACCTACCTGGTAGCGATGACGATCCGTCAGAATTCTCAGTCGCGTGGTGTCCTTGTCGCCGGAGATGCGAATTCGATTCTCGCCACTGATCCTGTTTTGAAATTGGTCAGTCCCCGTGGCACGAATCACGTAGATGCCCGGTTCATCAAGGTTTAGCGTTAACCGGGCCTCGCCATCGTCATCGTCGCTGGAAAGATCATGGCTCTCAACGAGCTTTTCGCCCGCGCGTCCATCGGTGACGGTCTGCATGAAAACTTCGACACTTAGAGGCGTCTTGATCGGTTTCCCGGCAGGGTCAGAGGCTTTGAAAAGCGTTTCAAATGACTCGCCATTCAGGAACACATCCCGGGTGCTGGAGGCTGCAATTTCAAATCCACGCGTCGACAGAAACACCGTGTGTGTCGTGGTCAGATTTCGCTGGGGATTTTCAACCGTTAAACGAAGTGGTTGCGATTCGTCAAACGAGTTCGTATCGAACTCGATCGATAGTTTGCCCTCGTTGTCGGTTTTGCCTTCGGACACTGCTGCATGGCTGCCGAGTTGATAGCGAATCAATTCGTTTGCCAGCGGTGTGCCGTAGTAATATTTCAACTGCACCGTGGCTCGAATGGTTTCGCCACGATGATAAACTTGTTTATCTGGTTCGACCGAAAGCTGGACAGGCTCGAGTTTGTACTCACTGACTGTGAACGTGGTCTCGAATGACAAGGTTCCCACGCGATCTGATTCACCCGAAGTGAGGCGGTGCAAATGAACGCGATAGTTGCCGGGTGTCGCGGTGCTTGGGAGCAGAATATTGCCGTTGACCGTGCCAAAGTCGCCAAGTGAAACGTCACTCGATTGCAATTGACGTCCACGCGAGTCGTAGACGTCGAGCTTAAACTTCTCGCCTGCTTTATAGGTGTAGCGATCTTGGTCGACCCAGCGAACGACACCCTTGATATTGACAAGCTGTCCGCTGCGGTACGCAGGGCGGTCGGTATACAAGTATCCTCGCGGCGTCAGCCCGACGGCGAAATCGAGCCCGTTCAAATTGGTGACTGTCGACGCCATGTGGCCCTCCTGGACCGCGAACACACGCAAATCCTTGATCGATCGAAGTTCGCTCAACTGCGTTTGCAAAATGCCGTCGTCACCGGTGATTTCTTCGGCAAAAACCTTGTCCCCATCGCTCAGCAGCACACTGACACCGGCGGCAGGTTCTCCTAAACGCATGTTTTCGGCGAATAGGAACAATTCGTTGCGAGATGATTTCACGAGGATGTCGATGTCGCTGACGACCACCATCGTGGTCGCCTCGAGTTTGTCGCTCGATACCGTAACGGCGGTAACGGAAGGGCCAGCCACGGGGATTTCGATATCCCCTTCGACTTGTTTGTATTGCTCGTTGTTTGCGATCTTGTGAACAAATTGCGAGTCGGGATCGATCAATGCGATGTCGAGTGTTTCAATCCCGCTGGCCAAATGCATCTTGCGGAAATAGTCAATCATGTCGACGCGATAGGTTTTAACCGTCACGTTTTCCAAGTTGCGTGTGGTTAACTTGATTCGCGGTTGTTCGTCGCTGCGGAATTTCCGTTCCGTGACAATCTGCAGCGTGGGCGATGTCAAGCGGCGGATGCGTTGTACCGCGCGGACGTTATTGCGGACTTGTTTGTAAGCTTCGAGCGCTTCCTTCAGTGCCCCGAGGCGTTCTTCCAAAGTGATGCCGATCATAAACGAAGCAATGGACGCTTCGCTGGTATCGGGGTATTTATTGACCACACGTCGCCAATCGGAAATCGCATCTTGGAAAAGCTGCTTGGTCTGTTTGTCTAAATCAACGGACTGAGCCGACTTGCCATCTTCGATCGCCTTGGCAACACGTTGGTTGTGCAATTCCGCCGCCTCGGACGACTTCATTTCACCAAGCGTCAACAAGATCTTCGCAGCGCGTGCATCGAGCGGATGTTTGTTCAGAAAACTGGTCCACAAATCACGAGCCTCTCCGTACTTTTTTTGCCTCTTCGCGTATGCAGCCTTGGCGAATTCGGTATCGACGATCCGTTTTTGGACTTCGGGCCAATGAGGGTCTGCTGGGTGGTTTTCCAGGAAAGCTCTCCAGGCGGCAATTGCTTCATCAAACTTTTCTTGCGCCAAGAACTGTTGTCCAAGCATTTGACGCGCCACGGCGACTT
Source organism: Novipirellula sp. (assembly GCF_041583735.1). Lineage (NCBI taxonomy): Bacteria > Pseudomonadati > Planctomycetota > Planctomycetia > Pirellulales > Pirellulaceae > Novipirellula > Novipirellula sp. The sequence continues at coordinate 329 of NZ_JBFHFD010000400.1, read as the reverse complement.
CGGGGGTTTCGGCATAGGCAGGAGTGTCAACGAAGGATTCGAGGCGTTCCGCCGCTTGAGTGTGGCGACGATGGTGCGCAAAGCCTTGTGCGATTTCCAGCTCTGCTTTCGACGCGAGTTCGTGTTCGGGATGGTGACTTAGAAAACGCTCCGCTGCAGTGGTCGCCAGTTCTAAATCGCGAATCGATGCTGGGGTCGGAAGACCATAAGTGTGTGCGATCTCGTATTCCGCGCGAGCCAGGTATTCATCAATCGCTACGGTGTCTTCACCGGCGTCGATCGCCTTCCATGAACTCAAGAAGTCCTGCCACGTTTTGCGTGCCTCCGCG
>NZ_JBFHFD010000399.1:0-8157 GCF_041583735.1 Novipirellula sp. | reverse complement strand
GGAACCAATCGTTTGTGGTCGTTGCCTTCGAGCCATCCCGGCGAGAAACCTCGCGAAAACGACAGTTCCATTTCTTGACGATCGGTGTCGTCGACGTGGACTTTGCCGGTGCGGATCGCATCATCAATCGCGCGTCGATAGTGTCCGGTGATGTTGGCGACATATTCCGGCGTTTTCAGTCGGCCTTCGATCTTTAGTGACGCCACGCCCGCGTCGATCATGTCGGGGATGGCGGCATAGCCGGCTAAGTCTTGCGGGCTCAGCAAATAGCGGACTTCGCCAAGATCGCGGTCTTCGCCGTCGCAAATCAGCTCATACGGCAACCGACATGCTTGAGCGCATTGGCCTCGATTCGCACTTCGCCCGCCCAACGATTCGCTGGTCAAGCATTGGCCGGAATAGGCCACGCACAACGCGCCGTGAATGAAGACTTCGATCGGCATGTCGGTGGCCGAGGTGATCTTGCGAATTTCGGCGACCGACAACTCGCGTGCCAACACGACGCGGGATAGCCCCAAATCGGCCGCGACCGCGATCGTTTCGGCACTGGTCAAACTCATCTGCGTCGACGCGTGAATTTCCAGCTGCTGGCAGACGGACCGCACGATTCGGGCGACGCCGAAATCTTGGACCAAAACGGCATCCACCCCCGCTTCGGCAACACGCTCGATGACCTTGATCAAATCAGGCAATTCCGAGGGGAACGCCAACGTGTTCATCGTCACGTAACCACGAACACCGCGGGTTCGCAGCCAGCTCATCAATCCCGGCAGATCGTCCAGCCCAAAATTGTGGGCACGAAAGCGGGCGTTGAAACCACAATCCAACCCAAAATAGATCGCATTGGCGCCATTTTCGACCGCCGCGCGAGCGCAGTCCCAATCGCCGGCGGGCGAAAGGAGTTCGATTTCCGAGCTGACTTTACTTGACTTTGTGTTCATGCAGCCAAGTATGACCACCAATCGCGATTTTGGGAAATGGATCGATCCGGAAATCGATTTCGGTTCCCGGCACTGCCTTGGAAGCCAACACCCAATGTCATCTACTTTCGCCCATACCGGGTGGTTTTTTATCGCGGAGCGGCGCGAGCCGCCCGGTCGAAACCGAACGTTTTATCACGCTGCAACCGGACGGGCCCCGCGCCGCGAACGCTACCCAAGGGAGATGGCATTGGGCCAACGCCGCCGAGAGAGATCCGTGGACCCTACTCGGGATGATCCGCGCAGCGGACTCGGCCGTTTCGGTCAAGCTGAAACGCTCGGCCGGTCACCGGACATGTCGGCAGCGTGCGGCCCGCGTAAACATCGGTGGCAATTTCTCGCATGCTTGATGAGGGGGCGCTACCGGTGTCATCGATATAGGCCTGGACGTAATGTTGCAGCAATTCTCGGGCAAGTTGGCAGCTGCGATCGTGGGCCAAATCGCCAGGCTGTTGCAGATGCCGGATCCCGATGATGGCCACCGTCGCCGAGATGATCAGAACCGCCATCACCTCGATCAAGGTGAAGCCTTTTCGGGGGGACGCCATTATTCGAGTACCTCAAACATGTGGAACATCGGAGTGTAGATCGACAGCACGATGCCGCCAATCGCGACCGCCAACAGGATCGTCAGCGTCGGTTCGAGTAGTCCGACCGAAGCATCGATCCGGGTTTCGAGTCGTTCACGTAGATGCTCGCAAGCCCCACGCAGTGCTTTAGGGAAATCGCCCGACTGTTCACCGACCGCGACTAACTGGCAAAGCGTGGCTGAGAAGAAATGGTCATGGTTGCCGAGTTGTTTACTGAGTCGTTCGCCTCGCAGCACGCTGCGCCGGACTTGGTCGACCGAGGCTCGCACCTCGCGATTGCGAACACAATCCACGGCCACTCCGACCGCATCGGCAGGCGTGTAGCCACATTCGACCATCGACGACATGCCTTCGACAAACTGCAGCACCGCAACGTCGCGAAGCCAGGGACCAACCAGCGGCAATTTCAGCAGCAATGCATCGGCTATCCGGGCGAGTTTGGGACGCGAACGAATGATCGAAATCAAGGCGACCAGCGTGATGCAAAACGGAACGACAAGCCATCCGTTGTGGATCACTTGCCGGCTCATTCCCGTAACCACTTGCGTGACCACCGGCAAATCGACACCGCTGCTCGAATAAACCGTTTCAAATTCGGGCACCACGACGACACACATAAAAATCATCAGCCCCGCACCGGCCACCGTGATCAGTACCGGGTAGCTGATCTTTTTGATGATTCGCTTCTTCAAAGCGACGCTTCGCTCGAGTTGTTCGCAAACACGACGCATCGCTTTTTCGAGCGAGCCACTTTTTTCACCGATGCGAATTTGCTGGACTTGCATCGCGGTAAACGTACGTGGGTAACGCTGCATCGCGTCACTGAGAAGTCCGCCGGCTTCGATCGTCATGCGAAGCCGAACAAGCACGCTGCGGTATCGAGCCGACGATCGGTCCGCCGCCAGCGAGGCAAGTGCTTTGGGTAGCGACAATCCGTTTTCAAGCAACATCAACAGCAAACGCAACAGATCGGCGAGCGGAACCGGAGGAATTCGAGTTGAATCCCCTCCCTTCTTTTTTCCGCCAACCTCGATCGAGTGCAGTTTACGCAACAACCCGATCACCCCGCCGCCCGCAGAGGCGGCGGATTGGGATCGAGTGTTCTGCTGGGCATAGGAGGTTGCCATGATTCAGTGATCTCAGGAAATTGTTTTTAATCGCGGTTGGGCGTCAGTGCCCCTGCGGAAGTGTTGGGTTCAAACGCAAACGACGTCGACTTCTCGTGATCCGCCCACGATCGGTTTGGATTCCGTTCGGCGGCGGTCACCACTGGTTTTGAAGTAGACCTCTTCGAGTGACGTACGTCCGGCGACGGCTTGTTCAAGTCCTGCGTTGGCAAGTCCCACCATCCCGGCGGCGATTGACATTTCGTACAGTTTGGAATGAGGCACACCGGCTTCGATCGCCATCGTGATCTCGGGGGTGATCGGCATGATTTCAAAGATCGGCAAACGACCCGAGAAACCGGTTCCCAAACACTTCTTGCAGCCTTCGCCACGGAAAAAGTCGGTCGACCGCGAGATCGTTTCATCGGGATCCAACGCATCGAGCAGGTTGCGATTCGGAGCGACCGGCATTTTGCAGTTTTCACACACTCGGCGGAGCAGTCGCTGGGCGACACTGCCAAGCAGCGAGCCCGCGATTTTGAAGTTGTCCACCCCAAGGTCACTCAAACGCTGAACCGCTCCGACAGCATCGTTGGTGTGCAGCGTGCTAATCATCAAGTGACCGGTCAACGCAGCTTGAACCGCCGTGGTCGCCGTTTCGCTGTCGCGAATTTCGCCGACCATGATCACGTCCGGGTCCTGACGCATGATGTATTTCAGAGCGTTGGCGAATCCCATTCCGAACTCGCTATCGCTTTGCACTTGGTTGATCCCTGGCAATCGATATTCGACCGGATCTTCGACCGTGACAATGTTGCGATCGTCGCCGTTTAGATGTTGCAGTACTGCATACAGAGTCGTACTTTTGCCGCTTCCGGTCGGCCCCGTGACCACAAACATGCCGTGCGGTTTGTCGATCATTTCGCGAAGCGACGCAAGGTTGCGAGGCATCATCCCCAATCCATCAAGCGAGAAGGTTTTGCCTCCTTCATCGAGCAGCCGCAGTACCAATTTTTGTCCATCGACTGTGGGAATCCCGCTCACGCGAAATCCAACACGCTTGCCATTTTCGTAAACATTCAGATGGCCGTCTTGAGGACGACGATTTTCAGTCGTGTCCATGTCGGCCATGACTTTGATCCGGCTGATCACCGATTCTTCGATGTGATTGGGGATCGTCATGACTTGTTGCAGTTCGCCATCGACACGATAGCGAACCCGCATTTCGGGTTTGAAGGGTTCCAAATGAACATCGCTGGCCCCGGCGGTGGCCGCACCCGACAAGATCGCCTGCACCAACCGCACCACCGGCGCGTCCTCTTGATCAACACTGACCACCGATGGGTTGACGTCGTCACCAGAGGCTTGTAATTCACGTAGTTCGGCGAGTTTCATGTCGACGATCGTTTGTCGAGCCACACTGCGGTCATCGTAAACGCGACTATTCAGCGCTTCGATGTCTTCGGCTAACGCCACCGCCGGTTTAATTTGGTAGCCGGTCATCAATTCGGCTTCGGCGATCGTTTCGATATCGTCCGGTGCGACCATGGCCAAGATCAATTGCCGGTCCTCGACCTTGATCGCGCCCGATTGACGGGTACGGGCAAAATCCTCGGGTAACAGACGAGCGATTTGCGCATCGACCGCCGTGGCGTCGATGTCGATATAGGGCACCGCGAATTGTTCTGCCAGCGCACGACCGAGCTGGAGGGTCGACAGCAACTTTTGGCTGACCAACCAATCACCCAACAACACGCCACGGGGTTTTGATGCAAACGCCGCGTCAAGCGACTCGGCGCTCATCACATGTTGTTCGATTAAGACATCGCCTAGTCGTCGCATTGTATTTCCTCTGCCTGTGTTTGTCGTTTGCGTTTGGGGCTTTAGCGGCTACCGACACCATTGGCAGCATGAGAGACAAGGGCAACGATTTTTTGTTCGAGCACGACGGGATCAAACGGGGTGATCAAGTAATCTTGTGCTCCCGCGTAAAAGGCCCGTTCGACGGTTTCTAGACTGGGGTCCAACGACACCACCAAAACCGAAAACACTTCCGCGCCGAACTCGCCCCGCAGACGTGACAGCCATTCCAGCCCGTCGCCGTCATGTAACGCCGTATCGACGATCACCAGATGTGGCGGTTCGGTCCGAATTCGATCTATCGCTTCACCCCCGGTGCCTACCCGTTCGATTTGGTATCCAAGCAACTGCAGCCGAAACGACATCAATTCCGAAAGCACTGGTTCAGACTGAACCAGCAGAATTCGTACACCGGATGAATCAAACATCGGCATGCCTTGTCGGGATCAAAGGGAGGAAAGGTCAGCAATAACAACGCGATTCAAGTAAGAACTCGCGTTGAAATGTAGGTTGCAAACTGCGACAGGTAGAAGAATGTGGGGGTATTCACGCTCTCATTTGTGGGGAAACCGACGGTTTTTTTGCACCACTGCTTCTGGGGGCCTTTCAGGCAGCCCTTGCATCCTTTTAATCGGCGCCACCGGTACAATCCGAATCCTTTGACCATCGCGATGACTGCTTACGTTCATTTATGCGATTCGATGCCCACCCCCTCTGTAGCGTATCCCAGATTTAAATGAGGTTTGTCGGCGTGGTGTTGAGGGCTGTCATGTTTTGAAACAGAGCCGCGTATCCAACGCACCCAGACGACCTTAAACGCGCGGGGCATGGCGCTAGCACTTTCGTTGACGAAATTCACTTCGAGGAAATTCGTGGACGCACGGTCGATGCGTAGACGAATGGAAACTAGGGGGGCCTACAACTTGGGAACAAGAGCGTGTTGAGGATCTATTTTGCTTCGCTAAAAGTCGCGATTGCGATTGTTTGCGTCGGAATCAGCCTGATACTTGGCAGCAAGTTTCTCGGTTTGATTCCCGAATCGCTGCATGACAACGGTCGCGCGATCATGCGTTTGATCGCCTTTTTTATCGTCGGAGGCATTGCCGCCTACACGCTGCTGGTGGTCCGTTTGTTTGGATCCTTCGAGGTCACTCAGGTGGTGACAGATCGGGTTCGCAAATCGTTGGATGCATTGGCCGAAGGTTTGGTGATCATGGATGACGCCAGCCGAATTGTTTTGGCGAATCGCTCGTTCTGTGACACCATCGGCTTGGGCAGCGAAGAATTGGTGGGCCGGCGACTCGATTCACTTGGTTGGGTGTGCAGTCGTTCAGCCACGTCCGAGGATTTTCCGTGGGCGCGAGCGATGAGCGAGAACAAACGCTATATCGACCAATTGATGCGGTATCAACATCCCGATGGCTCTTATCGCTTTTTAGCAATAAACGCTTCGCCCGTGGACAATAGTACGTCCGATACCGGAGGTGTCTTGGCGACGTTTCGTGACGTGACCGCCGTCGAAGAGCATCGTGCCGAAGTCGAGCGGTTGCTGCAGATGTTAAGAAATAGTCGCGAGGAAATCTCAAACAAAAATCGCGAGTTGCAAGTCCTCGCGACTCAAGATGCGTTGACTGGGTGTTTGAATCGCCGTGCCCTGTTTGAACAGTTTGATTCGATTTGGAAAACACTGAACCGAGCCCAGCCGATGCTGGCCTGTTTAATGGTCGACAATGATCATTTCAAACAGGTCAATGATACGTATGGACATCACGTCGGCGACGAAGTGTTAAAAGCGGTCGCCAAGATTCTGCGTGACTCGTTTCAGCGTCCTGCCGTGGTCTGTCGCTATGGCGGCGAAGAGTTTTGCATTCTGATGCCGGGGGCCAGCGTTCAAGAGGCGATTGAGGCAGCCGAGGTGGCTCGCCGAGCGGTTGCGGAACAATCGTTTGACGATCAACCCGATCTGAAAATCAGCGCTAGCATCGGAGTGTCTCATTTGCAGTTTGACGCCGATGACCCGCAATCGTTAATCAATCAGGCCGATTGTGCGCTGTATGTTGCCAAACACCAAGGACGCAATCGCGTGGTGGTGTATGGCGAACCGGAAGCGAAATCGGCAGCCCGTGCCGAGGAGAATTGCGTTTGCATTTGATCCGCATTCAATTTTTTAGTGAACTCGGCCGCTCGCGTTTTTGCCGATTAAAACATTCCACCGCCGCCCATGCCGCCGCCCATGCCGCCGCCACCCATTCCGCCTCCGCCCATTCCCTGCATCGACATCGGCATCGGGACCTCGACCGATTCGAGAACCGGATCAGGGCCAAAATGCGATTCCCGCAGCGTTTGCAGCAGCGTCTCGATTTGCTGATGCACGTCATAAGTGGCTGAAATCAGCAGCGCCGGACGCGTCGATTGAAACGGTGCCATCGTCGAAGCCCCCCCCAACGCCTCCCATGTATCAGGGGCGATTGTGGTTTGGATCAGCGTGGTGATGGCGCTGAAATTGCCTGGGACCACGCCGGTGCCTTCGAGCCAGTAGATGCGAGTGAGGAGTTGTCCCTCCGCAGCTTCGGCGGTCGTGATGGTCAACGTTTCGCCTTGGATTGTGAAGATCAGGTCGAGATCACGAAGGATGAAGTCGAGGATGCTCTGCAGCTGCACGGGAGCGGTTTTCACTGTGACCGGGACATCCTCCGTCAGCCCGATTTCTTCCAATGCCCGGCGGTCGATTCGCATGGATAGATCCGATTCTTCCGAGAGTGAATCGAGGGCTTCATTGAGTGGAGTTTCAGCAAACTCGACCTGTAGCGAACGCGTCAGCGCTTCGGCGACTCTTTTTTCTGCGGCTTCGTCGATGTTGATCCAGCGTGACACCCCAATCCCTTTGTGCACCAGTGACGCGGTGTCGGCGGTGATGACCACGCCATCGTTTTCCACCGTGGCTCGCAGCCCATGCGACCGCAACATCTTTCGCAGAGCCGTCCGCAGCGGAAGTTCGCTCGCGTTTAGCTTGATTTGAGTTTCGCTTTCTTTGAGTTCTGCGAATGCGACGCCACGATCATCGAGGATGACCGGGACCCCCGTGATTGATTCGAGTTGTGAGGGAAGCTCATCCAGCGTGGTCGTAAGATCAAATTCAAAGGATTGGTTCATGGCCCCAATCGCATCTTCGGCGATCTCACCGACGGGATCGGGAACCACTGTTTGTTCGGCCCACATCGTGCGTGTTCCTGCCGAGAACCCCTTGCTGTCCTCTTTCTCGTCCGCCGCTTTCTTACTCAGCGGTTTCCGTTTGGGTTGGTCCTGAGGTTCGGTGGTGATCACCGCTCCGCCGCCTCCCATGCCCCCCATGCCGCCACCCCCACCAAACTGAGCCACATGGCCGGGGATCGTGATCGTTTCGGGTTGGTCGCTGGGTTGGCCGGCCGAGCCCGAGACCATCATCAAACCGAGGATGGCAGAGCCGGCGATCAAGCTCGCGAGTGTCGTTAACAGGGATGGCATCAGTCGGGTTCCTTGCGAGAGTAGGGAGTCAAGAAGATGAGGGTCGACGGGAGAATCGGGAAGATCGCCACGATGCAGCGAATCAATCAGCGGTTCACTTGCCTGGGCCGCCGTCGC
>NZ_JBFHFD010000398.1:0-8160 GCF_041583735.1 Novipirellula sp. | reverse complement strand
TTTTGGCTTGCCGAGCGATCTTGTCCCATCCGCTTGCGTCCTTGCCTCGCAGTTTGCCGCCCGCGGTTTGAATTTGGGCAAAGAAAGGCTGGCCCGGTTCGCGGTCCTGCCAATCGTTGCTGTCGTAGACCGATTCGTCCCACTGGAAATTGTAGTCGGTCTTGCCCAACTTGCCGTTCAGTGGCCAACCGGTGATCGAGGTGTGGTAGCCCGCGTCTTGGAAAAGCTTGGGGACCAGCGTGACGTTTTGAGGTAACTCGATTTTTTCAGTCCCGCGTCCGCTGCGATGATGATGTGCTCCAATGCTGGTTTGATACATCCCGGTGATAAACGCCGATCGACAAGTCGAACATACCGGCGCGGTAACGTACGCGTTGGTAAACTTGACGCCGCGGCGGGCAAGCTGGTCGACGTTAGGAGTCTCGATCGCCGTTTCGCCATAGCACGAAAAGTTCGCGGACATATCGTCAGGAATGATCCAGACAATGTTGGGTCTCGCAGCGGCACGTTGCAATTTGCTTGGTTCGTCGCCGTAAAGCGTGATGGTTAGCAACAGCAGAAGTGGAAGGATCGGAAGGAGCGTGCGGGGTTTCATGATTCGTGTAATGGCTGTATTGGGGGGCGTACGAATTGAATTTGTGACAAGGGTTTGCCCAGGATTAGTCGTTGGGATCCACGATGTCTTTCCAGTCAGGATAGATGGGCCGCTGTTTCGCTTGGGGGCCAGCTTTTTTCGGGGGCGCGGGAGGCGCGGATTGTAGCACGGTGTTAAGTTTGTCTTTCGTGGATGCCGCCTGCGAATCGAGCGACCGGCCGGCCAAATCATTGGATTCTAGTAAGTCGGTTGGTACGCGATAGAAGCTGCCGTCACGATACAGTTTGTACGTTTCGTTGCGAACGTATTGCGAGCCGGGGAATTTGCCCCAGTACGGCTGGTAGTGACAGAGCACCCAGTCGCGTGGATTGCCGGTTTTGCCCTGCAATTGCGGCAGAAAACTGCGTCCGTCCACGGGATCGTCGCTGCCGAGTTGGACACCTGCGGCTTCGGCCAGCGTGGCGTAGAAATCGGTAAAGTCGACGAGGTCATCCAGCACCACACCCTCCGGTGTATGCCCTTTCCAGTATGCCACCAACGGGACGTGTGTCCCCATATCCTTGGTGCCACCTTTGCCGCCGCGAATCGCTTGCCCGTTCCAACGAGAGGTAATCGATCGGTTGGTGCCGTTATCCGCAGTGAACAGGAACAGCGTATTGTCGAGTTGCCCGGCCGCTTCGACCTGCTTGACCAGCTTGCCGACGATCTTGTCCAAGTAGTGGACCATCGCGACAAAGTTGGCCTTTTGGGCGTTCGCGTTTTTCGGAGCCTTGTTCGTATCATGCGTCCGCGGTGAATCCCCGATCGTATCCGGAGTGGCGACAAACGGATTGTGCACCAACACCGTGGGGTAATAAACGAAGAACGGCTGTTCTTTGTTCCGCTGGATAAAGTCGCACAGGAAGTCCGACATGATGTCGGGACCGTATTGCTCGTGATTATCCTGTTTGCTCAAAAATTTGCCGTTTTGTTCCAGCGGCGGACTCCAGAACCGTTCGCCACCTTGTTTTCCGCCCTTCGCCGCAGTCAATTGCCACAAGCAATACTCGTCGAACCCAGCCTTGATTGGCCGTGTGTTGTCGTCGTGGCCGACGGCGCCATGGTACAACCCATTGAGTTGCCACTTACCTGCGATCGCGGTCTTGTAACCCGCCGACTGCATCATTTGAGCAAACGTTTTCTGCTGTGGATCCAGGTAACCGAAATGGGTGTAGTTACGAAAGTTGTATTTGCCCGTCATCAGCTTCACTCGTGACGGCGTGCAAAGCGGAGTCGAATAGCAGTGGTCAAAACGGATGCCCTTGGACGCCAACGCGTCGATATTCGGCGTGGAGTAGTCGTCGGCGCCGTAGCATCCAAAACACTCCCAGCTGACGTCATCGGCCATGATCAAAATCACGTTGGGCGGCCGCTCGGTTTTGGTCTCTGCTGCGTGCACGGACACACATCCGAGAATCCCTAGCATCACGAGAGTTCGCGCTGGATTGTTCATATTAATTCACCTTGGCATTGTCGTTGACCGCTCCCGCGATCATGACATTTATTCGAGTGGCGTTTACGGGGGAGTAAAAATGTTTTCTTGAGGAGGGACAAATCGTAATGACCGCGGAGCGGTCAACGACGATGGCTTTCTTAATACTTGCCATTGGTACCGAACATTTCTTTTTTCGATGGACGCGGACGAACGCGAACGCTGTGGTCGGGTTCCCCCGTCACGCGATCGAATTCGTCGGGGGTGCGACGCGATGGTAAGTAGTCGGACGTTTCTTCGCTCCACGTTTGCAAGGCCTGCATCAATTGTTTGCGAACCGATTGGTAGGCTGGATCGTCGATGATGTTGCTCAATTCGCCCGGGTCCCGCATCAGGTCATACAATTCCCACTGCGGACGAGGCGATATAAAACACGTTTGTTGCTGCTTGGTCAGCTTTCCCTCTTTTTGTAGTCGCAGCATCGCTTGCCACGAGAGTCCGCGACCGGCATCCGCTGATGGCGTTGCGGGCAGGTCGACGTAGTCGTTGCGAATCAGTTTGAAATGTTGGTCGACGACACAGCGAGCGTGATCTTCGTAGTCATGCCAGTGGTCTTCGGCAAAGGCGTATTGTCGAGACTCGGTCATCGGGTCGCGTAGGACCGGTGCAAAGCTGTGTCCTTCGATCTGCATCGCGTCGATCGTGTCCTTGTCGATCCCCGCGAGCTCCAGGAAAGTGGGAGCGATATCGATCGCACTGACCAGCGAGTTCGTGGTCACCCCGCCGCGCACCTGGTCGGGCCAGCGGACGATCCATGGAGTGCGAATGCCACCGTCGTAGAGCGTGGTTTTGTCGCGTGGAAAGGGACGTCCGTTGTCGCTGATGAACAAGATCAAGGTGTTTTCGCTGACGTTTTGCTGTTCCAGCTTGCTCATGACTTTGCCTACATAGGTATCAAGCCGACCAATTTCGTCATAATACAGCCGCAAGTCTTCACGGACGTCCGGGGTGTTTGGTAAGTGCGGCGGAACGATCACATCAGCATGACGGTGCGGCGGATCCAAGGCACCTTCGCTGTATTCACGGTGCGGATCGAGCGCCGCCAGCCACAGAAAGAACGGCTTGTCACGCGGACGGTCGTCAATCGCACGCTCCCAATCTTCGCAACCGCTCGGTTGGGCCGCGATCATCTTGGCCGGCTCGCCCTCGCTACCCGATGGCAATACAAAACCAGCGGTGGACGCTTCGTAGATGCGATCAAAATGGTCACGCACGGCGTCGCCCAAGTGCCATTTGCCCGCAGCTGCCGTGTAGTAGCCGGATTGCTTCAGCGTCGCAGCCATCGTCTTGCTCTCCGGCGGCAACGGCCAATGCAATTGCTCGGCCCCGGTGTTGTGCGGATACTTGCCCGTCAAGATGCTCGATCGCGAAGGGCTACATGAATTGGTCGTTAAGTACGCATGCTCGAACCGGAGTCCCTGCGTGGCAAGTTGGTCGATATGCGGCGTGCGGATCGCAGGGTGCCCGTACGCACCGCAATCGTCCCAATTCATGTCGTCCGCAATGATCAGCACCAAATTCGGCCGATCGCTCGACTCTGCGGACCACAACGACGAACAAAGACAGAGACAAACGACAACGGGATTCAAGATTCGAAGGATGGGAAGCGCTTTCATCAGGGATGCCTGAGTTGGGGAAGTAAAGGCGGGGAAATGCGGGGATAAGTTCAGCAAATAAAAAGAGCAGCAACATCGTCGTTTGTCGTTTCTCTAATGTAGTGGAGCTTGCTAAAGCTCCCAAGTCTTCGTAGTGGAGCTCGCTAGAGCTCCCTGGCTTTAAACGCGAAAGGATCTTTAGCAAGGTCCACTACGGCAACATCGTCGTCGGTCCAGCATAATCGACTGCTGCTACTGGGTTATTGATCAAGTACATTTTCAACCCAGTCGCGGACTTGCCTGCGGTAGACGCTTTCCTTGTGCATCCACAGGTCGGTGTGCGGGTGCACCACATTGCCTTCGGGGATCGCAAAGAGTTGGCTGGTGGGAACATCGAGAAAGGTAAAGTGGGCCAATTCGAGATGATCCCCCAGGAATGCGTCACGAGTTTTGCTGGCTTGGGTTCCGCAAACCAGAACCGGACGACCGTCGAGCCGGGCCAGACGTGTTAGGGCCGACGCACGATCGCTGTCGGGGTAGACCCATGTTTTTTCGCCGTCGAAGTGATCGTGCGTCAAGAAGCCTTTCCAAAGCGAAGCGATCTCGTCGTCAGCGAGCCCAATGTAGCTGGTCGCAATCGCCCCACGCGAAAAACCGCAGAGGAGGATGTTGTCGGGATCGCCTCCGAATTCGGCACAGATGCGAGGAAGATTGATTTTGCAGTAGTCGATGGTCGCTTGCGTGTCACCCCACCAAGTGACGGCATTGTTTTGTCGTCCTGTCTCAATATACGGCATACAAACCCAAATAAAGCCTCGGCCGCCGCTGATGCCGTAACCTAAATTGGCATCGCCAACCTCGCCGGTCGAGTTGCAAAGTGGCCACTTGTTTCCGGTGTACTCGACGATCACGGGAAACTTGCCGTCTGGTTTCCAATCCAATGGCAAATGCAGCGAGTGATGCACCTGAGTTCCCTTGTACTCGGTCGCGACCTGACGCACTCGCTTTCCAGGTCCCGGCGAACCCTCGGTCATCGGCGGCGATACGAGGTCGAAGGTGGTCAACGTATTCACTTCGTTGACGTTGACGTCGGTTGCCCGGTCATTGGAATGGCGATCGGACTGGGCATCACACAAAGAAACCGCGAACACGCAAACGAGGACCAGAGCCAAGAGACAACGACGGTTCATAGAAACAAGCATATTGCGATATCGGGAGGAGCGTCTTTTGCTGCGGGTTCTGCGTGTCCAACCACGCACACGCCAAGCTTAGCAGTGAGCCACGAACCTCATGCTAAGGAAGCCCATCGAGACGGTAGCAAGCCGCAATGCGAGCAACGTATTCTAGTTTAGCGGATGAGCCTTTGCAGCATTTGATCGATCATGCCCAGCCGAGGCGGTAGGATGGGAGCACGAGCTTCTCTATCACGATTTCCGTCGATCAGCGTGCATCGATCCCCGTATTGTCAATTTCGATTACGATTGAGTTGACATTTTCGCTACAGGCGACATCAGCACTGATAGCGCTCCGCTACGAAAATCCACCGTTCCATGTCAAATGCGATGGCGTTAGGCCCACGCCACGCCGCCACGAAAATCAAACTGAGAACGAAGTGACCATCGCAACCACCCTTCAAAGGCGAATGATGACAAATTGGAAAAGTCCGCTACTGGCATTGGCAGTCGTGGTCGCGACGGTCGTCGCATTTGCCTGCACGTCGAGACCGATCGCCGCGGAGGATCGTCAGCCGAACATCGTGCTGATCATGGCCGACGATCTCGGCATCGAGGGGCTTGGGTGCTACGGCGGACTCAGTTACGCCACGCCCCAACTCGATCAACTCGCCGCCGAAGGACTTCGCTTCTCGCACGCTCATGCTCAGCCGCTTTGTGCGAACACTCGCATGCAGTTGATGACGGGGATGCACAATGATCGCAATTGGATTTGCTTTGGGATCATGGATCCAAGCGAAAAAACGTTTGGTCACTACTTGCAGCAAGTCGGCTACAAGACCTGTATCGCGGGCAAGTGGCAGCTGCAAAGTTACGATCCACCGGACTATCCTGGCGCGGAAACTCGCCGTGGTATCGGCATGCACCCCAAAGATTCCGGCTTTGATTCATACGCCTTGTATCATTCGCTGCATACCGAAGACAAAGGTTCGCGATACGCCAACCCAACTTGGCTCGAAGACGGCACGCTAAAACAGGCCGAGGGGCAATACGGGCCGGACCAATGGGTGGATTACATCAACGCGTTCATGGAACGTGAAAAAGCCATCCCATTTTTTGTCTATTACCCAATGGCACTTCCCCATTGGCCGATGAATCCGACGCCCGACAGCGCCGATTGGAATGATCCAGAAAAGCGACTTGACGAAGATCCTCGCTATTTCAAAGACATGGTCGAGTATATGGACAAATGTGTCGGCAGGGTCGTGCAGAAAATTGACGACCTTGGTTTGCGAGAGAACACCTTAATCCTGTTCTACAGTGACAACGGAACGCATCTTTCGATCACCTCGCAAACACAAAACGGGCCTGTCGCCGGAGGCAAGGGATTGCCTACCGATGCGGGAACGCATGTGCCGCTGATCGCAAATTGGCCGGGAATGATTCAACCGGGCGTTTCCGATGCGCTAGTCGATTCGACTGACTTTCTTCCGACGATGATACAGGCGGCGGGGCATCCGTTGCCATCGGACCACGATTTGGATGGCATCAGCTTTTATCCGGAATTGGTCGGAGATGACTCCGCGTCATCGCGTCGCCAATGGATCTATTCGTTTTACGATCCTCGTCCGGGATGGGACAAAGATCATTTCACCCGCCATGTCTCGGCTCGCGATCGACGTTGGCATTTGTACGAAACGGGCCAGCTTTATGATGTTCAGAAGGACGTTTTAGAGCAGCGTCCGATCACCGCCGAGAACGACACCGCCGAAACCGCGGCGGTGCGAAAACGTCTCAACGCGGTGCTCAAATCGCAAGATCAAACCGCCAAAGCCGTGCAGTGATGCCGGATTGTCCGTGGCACCGTGCCCAAGCCATTTTTTGCAGTATAGTGCAATGAGTAGTACTGAAGAACACGTGTTCGTTTTCGCAGTCAATCCGCAATCGGGACGTGTTTACGCTAGGACACCGAATCTGCCGTGTCGCGCCGCCATGCTCGCGGTGGACGCGAAGCGTAATTGGGAATCAACGCGATCATCAACAAGAACAGGCCTACGACGATGTGGTTTTGGTGAATCGGCGGCGGAGGCAGGACCGCGAGTCGGCCCCATGCGATCAATCCCGTGGCTACCGCCAAAGTCAGCAGGTGAGCATGCCGTGTAGGCGGCCAATAGGAAAGCCCAGCAAACGTGCTGATCAGTAACGCAATTCCAAAGTCAATCCATAACATCACAGGATCGACCGGAGACTGAAAAACGAACGGGCTGGCGGCAAGCCACACCGCAGTCATGATTTCGATCACGCGTCCCCACATCATGCCACCTCGCGCGAGAGAAGTTTTTCACCAGCTTGATCAAGTTGCTCGGTGCGGGAACCCCAGAACGCTTTCCAGAACAATTTCACGTCGTGATGATCTTGCCAAACAATTTTTAGATACGCGAGTGAAACGCGAACTTCGTCCCAAGCCCAGTAGACCAAGATTAGCGAGATACCGGCTGTTACCAAGCATAAAAAGCACCACTCACCGAGCACAAATGCTTGAATCACCACCAACACGACGCTGACGATACCTAGCGGAATCACGTCAATCCCAAACAGAATCACGAGCCACGGGCGGTATTGCCACCGACGTGGTGATCCTGCTATCCAGAGGACGGCGTCACCGAGATAGGCTAATACGCCGAGCGCGGCGTCGTGAATCCCTAAGATGCGATACATCGACATCGCAGTATCTGATTTAAGCACCCGGTTGCTGCCATCACCGAACACCGGGTCCCATGCACTATCAATCAGCCCCCACTGATAAAGCGATAGATGCGACGAAATGATCGCCGCAACAAACGCCAACAGACAAATCGGAATGCGTTGACTCCACGCCGACGGATTGTGTTTGTAGGGAGGTACTGGTCGATTCAGCGGATCGATGTCCTTGGGGGCAGTGCTGCCGCGATCGGTGTTCTCGCGATCAGTGTTTACCCGATCGGTATTTAAGTGGCTGGGGGCCGGGGGCGATTGACTCATCCCTTATATTCCTTTTGCGCGTAGCTTTTCAGTCGAAGCTTGATGAGCGCATTCATCGCTCTAAACCGTTTTGCTTATACCATTTGTCGGGATCGGCTTTGAGAGCATCCGTCATCTTCGGTAACGTCATCGAAAGCGAATGCTTCGGTTCCCAGCCGAGCAATTCTTTGGCTCGTGAGATGTCTAAGGCGTAGTGGTCGTCGGCCATCGAGACCATAAACGGTTTGATAAACGCGTCGCCGCCCT
>NZ_JBFHFD010000397.1:0-8161 GCF_041583735.1 Novipirellula sp. | reverse complement strand
TCCCTGCAAATGCATCACCGCACCAAGCACTAGCCCCGCCGTTTCACTTCGCTCACGCTGGTCCCCCAAGATTTGAGCCGCGATGCTCGCTGCGGTGCTACGTCGCCAAAGCATTTCGGCGTCCAATCCCGAGAAACGACGCTCTTTGAGTGTATTGCATGCGCTTGCACCCAGTGCCAACTCTCCGATCCTCCGGCGACCAATCCGATTGACGATCAAGACAAGGTCGCTAATCCGTTGACCGCTCGGGTTGTAATGACTGCTGTTGCCCAACCGCAAAATCTCTGCCGCCAAAAACGGCTCCATCTCGATGCGAGCGACGATCTCGCGTGTCTCCACCTCGTTATCAAGCGTTAATTGGTAGATCTCGATCGATGTAGGCGACATCGGCAACGCGGCAAATACGTCATCGAGTTTATCGTTTATTGAAATGCTATCGGGCAACTCGAGTGCGTCCGTGGACGACGCTGCCGCTGACGGATCCCGTGCCTTCGCATCGGACGCACTGCCTTGCGACTCCGCAGACAACTCGGACTGAGACTTTGCCTTGGCCACCGCAATACGGCGACGTGACACCAGCATTTTCATTTTCGCGGCAAACGCTTTGTAATCCGTGGGCTTGAAAACAATGTCGTCTACCCCACGCAACATCAAATCTTTGACGATCCGAGGTTCCACCACCGACGTGTGGACCGCGATGACCGGAGGGTGCTCAAGTTCTAGCAATTGCACCACCAATGCATGTCCATGCATATTTGGCATTCGGATATCCGTAACGACCAGGTCAAACGCGTTGCTCTCTAGCATTGCCAATGCCTGCGCCCCATCACCTGCACCGAG
The DNA here is from genome assembly GCF_041583735.1 of Novipirellula sp. Taxonomy (NCBI): domain Bacteria; kingdom Pseudomonadati; phylum Planctomycetota; class Planctomycetia; order Pirellulales; family Pirellulaceae; genus Novipirellula; species Novipirellula sp. Next base: position 7,321 of record NZ_JBFHFD010000397.1, on the reverse strand, counting down.
ACAACGAAATCCTTCCGAAGCAAGAGCAAATTCAAGCATCTGCCGCGGAATCTCTTCGTCGTCGACGACCATCGCCAGAAATTCAGGTTGCTCCATGATTGACTCTCCCGTGCAATGGATCTCAAACGATCCAACGCTGCATCGTATTTCCTGTCACACCGAAATATTCGCCCGCACTGCTCACTACTGATTCGCCTAGCCTTTGCAGGACGCCGTGGTTGCACTGACATCGGTTGTGTATAACTCAAAATCAGATGCAAGAACGCGTCTTCACACGACGCACACGACCTTATAGATAACAAGCATTTGCAGCGAACAAAAGCCTTGACACTGGTCTGGCGTCTGAAACTAGCTGATTTGTCCGAAAAAACAGCTTTGCAGTATTCATAACTGAAACCTGAGACGGCTTGCAAACATGCAATGGGGTGCGAGTTGTACTTCCAAAATAGCGTCGAACACAGTTGTAAACAAACGGTTTCGCTTGTGAACCCACTACGAGCGCGATCTCAAAATCGGCAGCGGTGGTAACTCTCTTCTGCAATCGGAAACGAAAGGGAGGCTCTCATTTCGCGAATTAGCCGTTTCATCTCCTCGCGGGGCCTCAACAATACACAACGCGACCTGCGGCTCAAACCAGCCGCGGGTCGCGGCGACAGCGATCGAAGCACTGTCCGCCAGCCAACGCGAATTGACGAGCTCGAGCCCAATAAAACGCAACGTCCCCCTGACGGTCAGTTACAGGCAAAAAAATGGATGACAAAAAGATGAAGAGAGAGCAATTCGGTATTCGTTTTTCTGTCTTTCCAATTTTTCTGTCGCACCTATCTTTCTGTCTGCCACTTAGTTCGATCCGCGAAAGCGTCACGGTGTAACGAACAGCGTGACATCGTTGGCTGTTGACGGCCGCGGTCGATTTTCCGGCCTCCGGCCATCATTACGCCGCAGGACACTGACCAGGAATGACTAAGAAATCGAATGTTAAAAAATAGGATGTGACGGCTTGATCTAACCGAGATCTAGCAACGATTCATGTTTGATGACTGGCAAGAAATTATCCAGCATGTCGGCAGTACCGACCATCGCTAAGCCAGCCCGAACGAGGTTGTACGATCAGGTTGGAAAAACAGTAGGACAAAGGCAGAAAGCGGAAGGCTATCAAACCTTCGACTTTCCAATCCTTTTGTTTTACAACTGCGTTGTCCATACAAGTGCGAGATCGGCTTCCCTCGGCCGGCATACCCAAATGGCATTGACTCAACAGATTGAGGAGCGTCAACGATACTTCCGCCCAAGTGTGACTCGGCGATGAAGACAACTCGCAGCGAACGGGTCAAAAGTTCGAGCTCGTATCCGACAGCGTCTCATCTAACGATCGGCCGAACCGAGCGAATTCGCGGACGCTTTGAAGGTATCGGACAAGTTCGACGTGCCCAGGCCAGACATGAGATACCGCAAGCACGTTTGATTTGGGATCGTAATGCAGTTCCGCGTAACCGCCAGCAACGTCCCAGTTGTCAGCATCAACGGATTCGCGGATTGCAGCAATCACGAGTTTCGCGTCTCGTTCGGATTTGACGATGTCCGAAACGTCGTAGTCGCGTGAATAGATTGATGTCGCGGAGATGCTTGTCGGGACAATAGGGCCGATCTCCCGCCCCCGATTGACGCCCATTCGGTAGGAAGCAAAGCAGGCAGCAGCGATCAGTATCGCCACCATCGCGGTGCGAATGCTAAAGCGTGCCCAACGGGGGATAGCCAATCGCGACTTCGTGGACGGCGTTGAGTTCATTTCAAGCAGTGACTTTGCGAAGGAGGGGGGCCTTGGAGCATTCCGGGGCCTACCCCGATTGCGATGGAAATCGGCCGCCTAGCTAGGCTGGTAAGTACGACTCAGTTTACTCTGTTTCGCCAGGAGGATCCACAGAGACAACCGTAGCAAATAACTCCACCGGAAAGACAAAGCAGCGGAACAAGTATCGATGGATAGCACCCGCGTTCGAACGACCAGTAACCCTCAATGCGGGAACGTCCGACGAAAAGAGAGCCGGCCACTAACAAACCAAGCAGCGTACAGGAAATGGGCAGATGCCGACCGACGGTGTGTCGCAGAGACTGAGTTGTCCATCGAAAAGCAATCGGTGACGCAATCGTCGCTATGAACCACGGTGCCACTACTGCAACTGCGAACGATTGTTGGAAGTCGGAAGTTAGGAAGTTTTCGGGCCATTTAGATATCTCAAGCAGACGGTAGTATGCCACGGCGGAAGCTGGGATTTGCCCGGCAAGCAGTGATAGCACAACGCCTCGAACATCTGTCGGAACGAATCTAGGGGTAGAAACATCGCTTTCGATTCTGCTTGGGCTATACGGGTTAAAGGGTGTCATCTACAGAAGTCGAAATTGGATTAATGAAAAAGAATTGCGACCTAACCGGCTTTTTTACAAACGCCGAACGTAAGGCATAACCGGGGTCGAGCGGAAAGGCAACGCTTTACCAAAGCGTGCTGTCGAGTCCTCGGTGTGCAGTACGCCCAGCATGGGCGTAATCTTGTGGGTTGCAAGTCCCCTGTACCTGGTTCCGGTCTCTTTCATGGAATCAGTGTACCAAGTGAAAATCTAACGAAAGAACGGTACGAGGCCCCTTGGCTGAAAACGCGGCAACTGCGCCAGAGGTGACAATCCGTGCGAAGGAAGCCTGCGAATGTGATCGTAAATCTGGCTAGCTGTCGAGAACCGGACTGACTTAACAATAACTGAATCGGACAAGCTACAACGCTAAGAACGTCGCCAGTCACATTCACGCCAAGACCCGCGTTTGCTACGAAAAGAAACCACATCGAGGCCGGAGTCTTCAGGCCCGTCGTAGAGTGACCATTGAGATGGCAGCAGGCTGCTGACTGCGAAACCGAACCGGAAGCCCGGCAGATGCCTTGGAGAAACATGGGGCCTCGGTAGATCGGGAACTTGGACGGGGACCGATCACGATCCCATATCTGGAGATATCCAGTAGGCGTACCTGGAAGTAGGGCTTGCCGCGAAAGGCGGGGTCGTGCACTCGAAAGTTCCCCGTTGTTTTGCCGCTGGCCGCGCGTTGATTGTAGCGAGTCGATTGACGCGATCCAAATTCTCGTTCTTTGCACTGCCTGCGCACGGTACAACCATCTTCACGGCACAAAAAAACTGGCAGCGAATGAAACCACAGATGAACGCCGATGAACACAGATTACCTTCTGACGTATCTGTGTGAATCCGAGTGCATCTGTGGTTCCCACTTCTCAAGTTGCCCGTTTTGCCATCCGACACTCGTCACGTTTGCAGCACAAAAAATATCCTCGGCCTTCATCTGCCAGACCGCCAAGACCAATTCATCGAATCCTAATTTCCAGTCTGGGAACGTTGGTGATCAGCCGGTTGGGAGAGTCGACTGTCCATTGGTGAAACCTAGCATGCCCGACTGCGGTGACACACGTGGTTATCCGCCGCTGTTAGCCTTACTCAAACGTGCAAAACAGGCTTCGGCTTCGACGCCAAGAACAACGCAAACCGAGACAATCGCTGCAAGAATCGCAATGGCCGCAGCGGTGGGCGGTCCAACGGGATTGTAGAATCCGAGTCGACCGAGAACAACAACAGTTGAGAAACCGAGTCCCACAATTAGCGATCCGCTAAGAAACGCTGACCACCAGAGGATGCGATGCCGACCCACAAAATACCAACGCGGGACACGATAAGCAAAGGTGACCGCGAGCGCGATCGTGGCAAAGCCGAGAAAGAACTTTGCGGAAGCCATTGGGTTACCCGTCGTTCGCTGGATTGCGGCTGGGATGCCCGCTTCGACCGCAGCGCCAATGTGAAGTCCAAGAGTTGTTCCGGGCAAGAACGCTAGCAGCGAGGCGGGCGCCCTGCGGACCGGTTCGCCGATGGAAATGTCGACGCAGCGAGTCGCAACGGGTTCGTATGGATTTACCAATGCTCAATCGCTTTGTAGATGGAATTTAGTGGGATAACGAAATACGTAATCGGGCGGCCGCCAAGTGGCTCTGACTTCAAGACCCGCGTCGCCAGACGCTTCGATTCACGGCGTTGTTGCGTCTTCGTAGGGTTGTCGATCGATCTTGGCCAGACGAAGGCGAATTACTGCATCCAGGCGTGCGGCTTGCCCTGCCTCAAGTGGGACATCCCAGGCCGTTGCCATTCGAACAGTCGAAAGCGCGCTGGCCAATTGTCGATCGCCAAGCTCGATGTCCGTGTACTTCTCAAGTGGCCGACCAACAACGCCTGTGGGCCGTTTGCCCTCGCCACGGTAAAACGCACCCGCGGTCTGAATGTAGTCATCCATCCGTTGACGAATCGTCAGTTCGGCGTTTTGCTTCGTCCAGACGCCGGTCTTCCAGTCCGTCAGTCGAATACGATTGATCTCTTTCATCAGGGTGTCGACCTGCATCAAATCCTCAGTCGCTTTCGCATCCAATACGTAGGTTCCCATCACCAATGCCGACTCAGAGTCTATGGCTGCAGCGTCTTCGACGCGGACTCGTCGGAACAGCCGGTCGGGCTGAGACAGCGATCCTGACGAATCTAGAGCTTCGGCGTGGGCCTGTGCCGAAAGTGAAATGGCAAGGTGTCAAAAAATCCAAGTTTTTCGACATGCCACTTGCACTCTCTTAAGACTGTCGCTAACCCGATCGTCATTGTTATCCGCCATTCTAAATCAGGGGATTTCGCTGACGGTGATGAGAACCCCAGTCAATTTTCCAGCACCGACGGTCGACAACAGGCGTGTCTTGCCAAGACCGTAGATTTGCGTTGATTGCATGGTGTTCGTGAGTACATCAGAAGGAGAATCATCAGTACGGTCACCATCGAGACGGCTTGTTGAATAGTCGATATCTGCGATTGCACCTTTGGCATGTTGCTTGATCTGTATACGCAGGATCGTGCCAATCTCAATGTCTTTAGTTTGGCGGGTCGTGACACCGCCACGGGTCATGGTGCCGGTGGTTAAGGCGACACGCCGTCCGACTTGGATCATGCTTTCGGTCTCGGACATCGCAGTCAGTCGTATCGTCTCGACAGGCTTAGTGCCGGACTTGAGGATAGCGTCAACAACCTCGCCCTCGCCAAGCCCGGTTGGAATCGACTGTTCGAGCTTGTATTCGGACAGCTCGACAAGATATTGCGTCGTGTTCGGTTGGGAATTGCCGCCGGAATCTTCGGCATGCGATTGCCCGCCGAAAGGAAGGTTGACGGTTAGCACAACGAGCAGGGAAAGTAGCTTAGGATGCAGGATCATTTAAGGGTCCTTCGTCGGATAACGGTTGAGGTAACGGGGGGCGAGGAGAGGAACATGACATCAGGACCGACTGCGCCGAGTCCTCCCTTTCACCGATTTGTTCGCCGAGGAGTATTCCTTGGCTTCGTGGCCGACTGCACTTCCTTAAAAACAATCCCTGTGACTCCGTGTTCTTCGCAGACGGCCTTGATGACTTCAGAAACAATCACGCGGCTCATAGTAAAACCGTGATCCCGCGCGGCAGACCCCTTTGCCTGCCGCATACGAAACATGTGACGGGGGCCATTGTACTGATCCGGGTCGAGCGTGAACGAGTATTTGCGCACTACCGTGATGTTGTGGCTCACTCCATTGCATTGCACTTCGGCGCGCTCATCAAAATCCACAGGCCAGAGCGGGTGGACCACAAATACGGGGTCGAGTTGTGGGACCGCGAGCGGCAAGAACTCGGCCTCCTTTTGCACGATGGGGGCAAACAGATCGCGTACCCGCTCGGATACGGCATAGTTGAGCACGAAACTGTAGACATCCGGACGCTTAATACGTCGTTCAAGCGTGACAGAGGGTGCCTTCCAAATCGCTGCCAACGGAAGTGAGCCACCAAGACAATCGAGTGCGCCGAACTCACACTCATCCCAGAGGGTATCCCAGGGCGAGTCGAGGTTTTCATCCCAGTCGGTGTCAATGACGAAGTAATCCACTAATGCCCTCTGCGGCGAACGTCCGGTGGTCACCGCGTCGACGCGATGGACCGAAACTCAAATGCAAACTCGTCTCGCCGACGGCGGTGCACCACATGGTTCACGCGGGTCGGCCACGACGACAGTTGGAGCCATCGGCGCTGATGGCCAATGTACTCGATCGGAATGGCCAAGGGAAATTCGGTCTCCCAATCTGCGGTCGGCGCGTTAGGCGGCGGCCGCAGTAATGCGGCCCCGATCCCAATCGCCTGGTTCGTCGAGTTTCAGTGCTGTATGGTGGGGTTGGGCGTATGCTTGAAGTATTCGGCGGGAACCGTGCAGATCACTGGACTGCCCGTCTCCGTTGTATTACCAAACCAAACGCCAATATGTTCATCGGGCACATCTGTATTGTTGGGTAACATCACTACGACACCAACACCGCTACCATCGAGGTGGACGAATTGACCAATTGTAAATTTGCCCATCAACATTCAGTTCCAAAACGTCGCTCGTAGTGGTAGAAATCTTCTATTGTCCCATCACATTCAATAATTCGGCATGACGCAACTGGGATTCTTCAGCGTTGCAATCGAACCAACCGCCAGGAAGCGGGACTCCAAACTTTACGTTCACGATTGCGTCCTTCTTGTCTCGACGAACGCAGGCGATGACCGAGTCGCGGCAATTGATTTTCTATTGTCAATAACGACGACTCCGCGACTTCCGTTGATCGCTTGGTTCGTCTTTACCACGAGGTCATTCGCCTAGTCGTATCTTCGATTCAATTCATTATTTCGCAGCCAGGCAGTGATTCTCTTAAAATCATCACTCCCTTGTTCGTTACACTGGAATTTTCAAGGTGAAGCCTTTCAAGATCCTTCAATAGCATAAGATTCCCAACCGCGGCATCGGTAATCTGAGGATTGTCCATAAGTACCAGAGTCTTTAATGCAGGAAACTCCTGCAAGCCGAGCAGCCCATCGTTGGTTACTGCCGTCCCGCTAAGGTCCAAGGTCGTCAGATTTGGAAGCGAACGGAGAGTCAACAACCCCTCATCCCCAACTTCCGTGTGGTCCAACACAACAGTCTCTAATTGCGGCTGTTTTGTCAGATGCCTCAATCCATCGTCAGTAATGTCGGTATAGCTGAGAAAGATACGCCCATAGCCTGCTCGTCCCAAGATGACCTCTAGGTCCGCGTCATCGGCATCCGTTTTTTGAAGGTTCACGGTGAAGACTTCGGCTACCCCCCAAGATTCAAGTGTCTCGTCGGATGTCCTCTTTCTGATCCAATCCGGAAGGTCGGAGCAATCAAAATAAGTTATTCCGCCAAGAGCACTAACCCT
>NZ_JBFHFD010000396.1:0-8165 GCF_041583735.1 Novipirellula sp. | reverse complement strand
GGTGCATCTGCTGCAGTGCCCCGAAGCGGCTTGCGACATCGATTCGCCGCAAGATGAAATCCAGTTGCGGCGGCGTTCCCTCCGTAGCGGACAAGGCTAACGATCCCTCTTGGCGGACATTTGATACGCTCCACGACGCTCGCTAGTGGATTGACATCCCGAGTCCGGTTTGTGAACCGTCGCCCGCGTCGAGGCCTGAAATCCCCCCATTTTTATGACGCTGTGAGTGTGAACCAGACGGTATGAATCCGAGATGTCCCGTTGCCGCTAGGCCACTAAGAAGTTACCTTTTCTGCATGACCACTCCCCCTTAGCACGAATGCCGACGACGAACCGCTGCAATGCAGTGCGAACATCGCCGTCCGATTGTCGCTTTACTTGACAGTCACTCTCGAACGCTGTGCTTCTTCTTCCGTGTCCTTTCGCCTGATCGGACCTGCTTGCTTTGCCGCTCGACCAGGAAGTGAGGGACGACGCCACAAGTGGCTCCACGCAACGCCTGTCATCTACGATCCAAGTTCCATTATGAGCACTCTGCCCACCCGCCCCGCCACCGCCGCCAAATCAGCTTCGTCGATTGCCGAAATTGAAACACAGCGTTTGCGGAGACGGACGTTTGCTATCATCTCGCACCCCGATGCTGGCAAAACGACGTTGACCGAAAAGCTATTGCTGTTCGGTAACTCGATCGAGATCGCCGGTGCAGTTCGAGGACGCAAATCTGAGCGGACTGCAAAATCCGACTGGATGGAGATGGAGCAGGAGCGTGGTATCTCGGTGAGCTCGACCGCTTTGACGTTCGAATTTGCCGGAGCCCAAATCAATCTGCTGGACACCCCCGGTCACCATGACTTTAGCGAAGACACCTATCGCACGCTGATGGCCGCCGATGCTGCTGTGATGGTGATCGACTTGGCCAAGGGGATCGAGGCTCAGACGGAAAAACTGTTCCGCGTCTGTGCGCTGCGAAAGATCCCCGTACTGACGTTCGTCAACAAAGTCGACCGTCGCGGTCGTTCGCCTTTGGAAATCATCGACGAGATTGAACGAAAATTTTCGATCGAACCGGTGCCACAGAACTGGCCGCTGGGCAGCGGCGAAGACTTCCGCGGCTTCATCGACCTGCATGATGATTCGGTTCACCTGTTTGATGAACATCGTGCCAATCGTCGCATCTCGTCAAAAGTGGTCTCCTGGTCCGATTTGGAAACGGTCGAACCGGCGATCAGCTCGGATCTCATTGACGCCACCGGCGAAGAGGTGGAATTGGTGCGAATGGCCGGAGCCTCGCTGGAGCAGAGTCAATTTCTTAGCGGTGCGCAAACGCCGGTATTCTTTGGTAGTGCGTTGACCAATTTTGGGATCGAACATTTCTTGCATGGATTCCTCAAACTATGTCCACCGCCGGGATCTCGTAACGCGACCGAGCCTCCTTCGCCCAACTTCTCGGGATTCATTTTCAAGATCCAAGCGAACCTCGATCCTCGGCATCGCGACCGCGTGGCGTTTTTGCGAGTTTGCAGTGGCATGTTCGAACGAGACATGGAAGTGACAATCGCGAGATCGATGAAGAAGATTCGGCTGGCTCGCGCGTTTCGCATCTTCGGCCAAGACCGCCAAACGATCGACGAGGCTTACCCGGGAGACATCATTGGATTGGTTTGCCCCGGCGAATTCCGACTCGGCGACACGCTCTGCCAAAATGAGATTGTCCACCAAGAGGGATTGCCCCAGTTCTCACCCGAGTTCTTTGCTGTGTTGGATTGCACCGACACCGCTCGGCGGAAACAATTCGACCGCGGGCTGAAACAGCTGATCGAAGAAGGGGCGATTCAAGTCTTTCATGACGCCCACACCAAACGTCGCGAAAATTTGTTGGCCGCCGTTGGTGAACTGCAGTTCGATGTCGTCCGCTATCGTCTGGAATCCGAGTACAACGCTCCCACGTCGCTGAGTTGGCGGCCGTACAAATTGGTCCGCTGGTTTAACGCCACGCCCGAGCAAAAAGCAAATATCCGACTCCCCTACTCTGGCAAACTCGCACTGGACCAATTTGGTCATGACGCTGTATTGCTACAGTCCGAATGGGATGTCAAAGCACTGCATCGTGCCAATCCTGATATACAATTCCAGGAAATGCGTGTGGCAACGTCGCACTGATCCATCCACGGTGACGAACTGATCGTTAGGCCAAACTGATCAATGACTTTGCGATCACGACACCCGTAGCCCAATGCCATCTACTTTAGTACCGGCGCGGCGCGGGGTCCGCCCGGTTGCAGCGAGTAAAACGTTCGAAATTTGCCGGGCGGCTCGCGCCGCTCTGCTACAAGAACCACTCGCTTAGAGCCAAAGTTGATGGCATTGACCCGTAGTCTCCGGCGATGCGGCAGCAAGTCGCACAAATTCGCCGCCGGTTGCTGATTTACTTTGCCTCGGCGGCGTGTAGAATCTCAGGCGTGAGGAGCGAGCCGAACTTTGGCACGCCTTAGAGGCTTTGAGCCCGCTTTGTTTTTCTTTCATTCCCCTCGATCGAACACGCTCAAACGAATCATCAGCGTCACGCTGTTGATTGTGTTGGCCTGTGGAATGACGGGATTGCCCATCTCCGCTCCTCTTTCCGAGAAAACTGGGCGATTTCCTTGTGAAAATTGCCCCTGCGGTTGCTCGACGGCCGAGTATTGTTGGGACAAATGCTGCTGCCACAGTGACGCCGAAAAATTGCAATGGGCGGCCGAAAACAACGTCCAACCTCCTGCATTTTTGATCGCTCGGACTCGCAAATCCTTTGATCTTTCGCTGGTAAAAAGCGAAACCTCCCCGTCCAAATCCGCGACCGCGTGCGGCTGTTGCTCAGGTGCATCGGCGAAATGTGCGGCGAAGCCTGCCACTGCGGCGGACCAGGATTCTAGCCCCGAATTGCCGCCGAAAACACGACTCGTTCGGCTCGAGGATGCTGCGGGCTGTCACGGCATCGATTTACTCTGGTCGATCTTTTCGAGTGCGGTGATCCCAACCCGTCCGCCAACGCTCGCCTGCTGCACTCCGCTGTTGCTGTTCCGCTTCGTGATCGGCCATCAACACGCGATTACGATCACTCTATCTCCGGAACCGCCGGTGCCCTAACGCCCGCGTCCCCCAGTGCCTTCACGCAAAGTGCGGCTTTCTTGGCCCTGCGTGCGATAAAGGCCTCTTCCCCCCTGTTCCGATTGCAATCCGACTCGTTGCTGCGCGTCCGATCGTTCCGCTGTGCGTGGAATTCTCGGAGTACGCAGAAATCACCGCTGCCGCGTTAGTGTTTGAAGGCTCGCTCCTCACACCAGTGTGGTCTTCGCCGCTGGCGCGACAGCGACTTACGACGCCCGAATGCAATGCCCGGATGCAAATACCATCGCCCCCCCCTTCGCGACAACTGGCTGCCGCGTGCTGGCTAGCGGTCTGCGCCTACCCGATCCACACCACAACGGACTTCCAAAATGCCCTCGATCCTCTCGTTTCCCCCCATACCCAAACCGGCCCGACGCGGATTCACCCTGGTCGAACTACTCGTCGTGATTGCCATCATCGGTGTCCTTGTCGGGCTGCTGTTGCCCGCCGTGCAATCGGCTCGCGAAGCCGCCCGGCGGATGCAGTGCAGCAACAACCTGAAACAAATCACGCTGGCGATGCACAACTACGAAAGCTCGCACCGCAAATTGCCAACCAACTACACGAACGGCACCAGCACGGCAGGCAACTTTTCGGTGTTCGCTCAGATGGCACCGTTTTACGAACAAGGCAACATGTTGGACATGATCCATTTCGATCGGCCGCTGCATGTCGGATGCTGCCCCGGCCAATTGGTCGCCCCGCACGATACCGCAGCGGCCACCGCGATCCCCACGCTGACGTGCCCAAGCGAAGCCAATGACCAAACGTTTTACGTGACCTCGCTATCAGGAAGTGGCCCCACCCAAGCCTATTCCGGTACCAACTACGCGATGAACACCGGCACCGGCGTCGGCACGTTGTATGACACCCGGCTTCCCACCGACGGCGTATCGTGGATCAATGCCAACGTTGGTTTTGAAGCGATTATTGACGGATTGAGTAACACCGCGGCGTTTTCCGAACATCTGCTTGGCCAGCTCGAACAGTCCCCCAGCGAGCCGACAATTGACTCGATGCGACGCCGCACGATGTTCGACGTCACCTGTGCCTTTATCAGCCGGACAATGCCTCCCGCCGAACCAGGAATGACAGGCTACGTTTTGCCTGAGGATCCCAATTTGATGGAAGCCTACACGCGTGCCAGCAGTCTGCATCGCGGATGGTCCGGACAACGCGGCGCGGGCTGGATCAACGGCCGTGAGTACTGGACCGGATACACGCACTATCACCCGCCGCAAAGTGGGATTCCGGATATGCAGAGCTGCGGCTGGGGCGTATTCGGCGTTCGCAGCAACCACCCCGGCGGCGTGCACGTCGCACGCTGCGACGGCAGCGTCGGCTTTGTTACCGAGAGCATCAATTTGGATGTTTGGCGTGCCCTCGGCACTCGCAACGGCCACGAAGTCATGGGGGACCTTTAAACCATGCTATTTGGTGAATTCGCAAACGTTTGCGAATCTTCACCCCACTTTGCAGACCGCGATCGCAAACGCAATTTGGGATTCCTTCCCTCCAGAACATGCATTTCACGCGATCCTGCTCGAAATCGGCCCCGACTGGGTACGCCGACACCATTCCTCTTAACTCCCTCCCTCCCCCCTTTCCACTCGAAGGAATTTTTGATGATTCGCTCACTACAAAGTTTGTCGTTGATCGGTTTGCTCGCGATCACCTCCACGGCGTCGGCGCACGACGTTTGGGTCAGCACCCACACGCCGATCGTGCGGACCGGCGAAAACGCTTACGTTGACCTTCGGCTTGGCAATCATGGAAACCATCACCGTGATTTTAAACTTGCCGGCCGAATTACTCTGGATTGGGTTTCGCTTGACCACATCGCGCCCGGTGGGCAGCGAACCGACATCAAGGGTAAAATGTTTGCAACGGCATCGGCTGAAAAAGAAGGCTACTGGACCACCCCGTTGGCGGTTCACGAGCCTGGCGTCCACTGTGTCACGCAGTCGCTCGATCGCGTGATGAACCACGGCAAATCGATCCGCAGCATCCGCACCGCCAAGACCTATTTTCTTGTTTCCGACTCGCTCGACTCACCCACAGTGGACCGCCATGTGCATGAAAAACCACTCGGATTGCCGCTGGAATTGGTCATGCAAACGTGTCCGTTTAGCGAAACCGTCGCCGGCAGCCCGATCACGGTTCAAGTGTTGCACCAAGGCAAACCGCTCGCTGATGCGGTGGTCGCGTTCATCCCCGAAGGGACTGAATTGGCCGGCGAATTTGATTCCGAGTACGAATTTCGCAGCGACAGTGACGGCATGGTGACGTTTGTTCCCAAGACCGGCAATCGTCATTTGATCGTCGCCCATCACACCGCGATAGACGAGCGGAGCGACGACTATGAATTCACAAGCTATGCATCGACGATCACCATCGATGTCCCCAATTCACACCGCGTTGCCAATCACAAGTAAAACGACGCGACACGCATTAAAAATCCAATTTTTGACTCAAGGAAAAAACGATGAAACGAGTTTTCTTTCTCGCGGCAGCGACGCTTTCGATCGCAGTCCTAGGCTGTAGCGAGAACACTGACCCCGCGACCACCGCAGATCCACTGACGACAACCGAGCCCGCCAGCGAAGCGACGCTCGTTGCCCTGCAAAAGGCCGACCTGCTTGATGGCACCGAAGATCATGTGATCGAAAAGTGCTACGTCTGCAAACTTGGCATGGACGGTAGCGACCAGATCACTTCGGAAGTGCACGGGTACACCGCACATCTATGCAGCGAAGCGTGCCGCAACCACTTCGATGCGTCCTCGGACGAAGTCATCGCCAACACCGATATCCCAAGTGATCGTGATATACCCGAGTGATCTTGATGTCACTGCACGCCGGATCAAGTGACGCCGATCCGGCGGACGCGAACGTGGTGTTAAATCTAATACCGCCTCTATGCCGGAGCTTCGCTCCACTGCGATCCGGCCTACGGGCGGTTACGGCAATTCGTACCGATGAACGCCGCCGTGATAGACGCCTGCGGCCGCCAATCGCCCGGCAACCCCAGCCGAAAACCGATAACGGCTTTCGCTACGACGGCCCGTCGAGCAATTCTTTGAGCACGGCGGTTAATCGCATTGGTTCGGTCGTGTCCAGCAGCTTCTCTAGACACCGCACCTGACGTTCGTTCAGCGGGACCGGAGATTTCGCAGGCGGGAACGCTCCGGTTAATCGATCTGCGATCGCAGAGAGCAAGACGTCGATCCCCTCGCCCGTCGTTGCGATGGTTTGAATCACATCACTGGCGGACGACTTCGTCGTGAGCAAGTCACTTTTGTTGAGCACGTCGATTCGCGGCGTCGGTGAAGCCGGATCGGCAATCGCAGGGGTGTCGGGCGTCTGAATGGCGAGCAGCAAATCTGCGGTGCTGGCTTCCCGCAGCGCCCGGCTGATCCCTTCACGCTCGATCGACTCGCCGCTGTCGTGGATCCCGGCGGTATCGGTCAGCCGGATGGGCAATCCGTCGATCACCGTCTCGGCGTGTAAGACGTCGCGAGTGGTACCTGCGATCGCGGTTGCGATGCTGCGGTCGTACCCCAAAATCGCATTGATCAGACTGCTTTTTCCGACGTTCGGGCGGCCTGATAACACGACACGAAACGGCGCCGTCAACCGCCCCCCGATCGCCGCGTAAGCCAAAATCGCTCGAACTTCGCGATGCAGGTCGTCGATATCAATTTGCGTCCCCTCGTCTTGCGTCCCCTCGTCGTCGGGCTTCTTTTCAGCCGCCCGCAAGATCGCGGAGCGATCAGCGACATTCATCCATTGGGACGCCCATTCATGTAGCGCCCCGCGGACTTGATCCATTGCGACAGCGGCAGTTCGTACGGTTTGACACTGCGTTAACACAGCGGTGGCTTCGCGGACCAATAGCGACGGAGTCACGGGCCCCACCGAGGCGGCAAACCAGGGGTACGGCCAATCCTCGTTTTTGACCGATGTGATTCCGACCTCGTTCAAATCAGCCAGAATGCGATCGATCGCGGCGGTGCCGCCATGACAATGGACTTCCCATTGATCCTCGGCTCGCATGATTACGACGATCGATTCGCTGGCAACCGACTCGACCACCGAACCGTCATCGACGCTCCGCATCGGTCCGTGCCAGTCGCCATAACGGATTTCATTGGGTTTCAGTTCGCGAGACGATGCCGCGGTAAAACATCGCATCACCGCTGGGCGTGCCGCCGCTCCAGCGACCCCGATCACGGCGATCGCCGAGCGACCGGCGCCGGTGAATTGGGTGCACACACTCGGGCCCAACCGTAACGCTTCGCGTGAATTAGCCTTGTCCTCGTTGCTGTTTTTTTTAGAAGACATCTTTTTAGGGGTAACAAATCGGGCAAGTTGAATAAACTGACGCAAACTCTTCGTTTCGATTCTTTTTCATTTGCTTCATTGCATACACGGTGAAATGGCAAAACCAGAGCCCAAACTCTCGACGATGCCAAACCTATCCAAGCTAAGCGATAAACGGCTGCTGGATATGCGGATGTGCGATTTGAAGCTCACGATTCGTGACACGCCGCTGCAGAAACGAATTGAGCAGCTCAACCAGGAATTGGCGAGTCGGGGGTTAAATTTTCGGCCGCATTGCTGGCTCAGCGACGATTGGTATTCGCCCGACGGCATCCCCGGGATCGCGATTCCCTTCTACTTGGCCCATCCCCGATTGGCCCGGCTCGAGCGAAAACAGCTGTTGGAGGTTGAGGGGGGAACACAGCAGTGGTGCATGAAAATATTGCGTCACGAGGCGGGACACGCGATTGATACCGCGTTTCGCATCCGCCGAAAAGCACGTTATCGCGAACTTTTCGGCAGCCCCTCGGAAACCTACCCCGATTATTACCAACCGACGCCATCGAGTCGCGATTACGTGCTGAACCTCGATATGTGGTACGCTCAAGCCCATCCATTGGAGGATTTTGCCGAGACATTTGCGGTCTGGTTGCGGCCAGGCTCACGCTGGCGGACTCAATATCGCGATTGGCCCGC
>NZ_JBFHFD010000395.1:0-8170 GCF_041583735.1 Novipirellula sp. | reverse complement strand
GATTCCTTCAGCATTCCCGAAGGCTCGCAGAACCGTGCCCTCAACGTGCTGGACAATGACGTCGCCAGCCTGTCGGGCGGATTGTCGATCGCCAGCGTTACGCCGGGCAGTGCCGGAGGAACGGTCACGATCATCGGCGGCGGCCAATCGCTCCGCTACACACCGGCCAGCAATTTTGCGGGCACCGAACAGTTCACCTACAGCATCCAAGACGGAGCAGGATCGACCTCGAGTGCCCAAGTCACAATCAATCTGTTGCCGGGATCGCAGGCCGATGACCTCGTCGATTATTCGATCGAGTTCTTTGACCCGCTGAACAACACCCCGATCACCAATTTGCAACTCAATCCGACCGACCCGACCGCGAATCGATTCAGTGTTCGTGTGCTGGTTGACGAGCTTGATCTAGCAAACGCTCGTGACCCCGAAGGCGTTGCGTCGGCGTTTCTGGATTTGCTGTATACCGACGAATTGGTCAAAACCGTTGCCTCCACCGCCAACCCGGCGTTTCCATTTGACATTAGCTTTGGCCCACTGTTTTCAGGCGGTACTTTCCAACAAGGAAATTCGCAGAAGCCAGGCTTGATCGATGATGTCGGTGGTGTCCAGATCGTCAATAATCCGACTCCGTTTACCGGCAAAGCCGAGTTGTTCACGATCACGTTTGAAGCCTTGTCGCCAGGCGTCGCCGTCTTTACGGCCGACCCTGCGGACGATCCTCGAAGTGAAACCGTGCTGCTTGGACAAGACGTTGCCTTGACGCCGAGCCAGCTTCGACTAGGCAAAAATGAATTTGTGATCTTCGCGAGCGATGGAACGTTTGTTTCCGCGGTGGATGACGCGTTCATGCAAGGCGTTGATTCGACCGGCGCCACGATTTCGGCTTCATCGACCTCCGCGGCTCGTTTGAACGTCTTGGACAATGACCAATTTGCCGGCAAGACGCTGCAGGAATTCGGCGTCACCGTGCAGCCGCAAAACGGCACGATCACGGTCAATAACAACAATACGCCAAGCGATCTCAGTGACGACTATTTCAATTATCGTCCGACCAACAATCCAACGGCGTCGGGTTTTGACCAATTCACCTATGTGATCGTTACCAACGAAGGCATTCGCAGTACCGCTCAAGTCACTTTAGCGTACGGAAATGCAAATGCCGATGACCAAGTGCTGGTCGGATTGAATCTGGTCAACGCAGGCGGTCAACCGATCAGCAGCAGCCAGATTCGTGTCGGCGATCGCTTTGGTGTCCAAGTCAATCTCGAAGACTTGCGTAGCAACAGCACGTTTGTCTTCGCAGGCTTCCTGGACATGCTGTACGATTCCGATTCGATTCGTCCGGCCAATACGAACCTTGGCGACCGATTTAACTTTGATGTGACCTTTGGCAGCAATTTCAACGCTGCAGCGGGTGTTGGAACCGCAGCACGGCCAGGGATCATTGACGAATTCGGAAGTGTCAGCAGCCAAACCAACGCGACCCCGAGCAACTTCCCAAGTCTGAACCCTGCTCGCATGGCCACGGTGTTCTTTGATGCGATCGCCCCAGGCCAAAGCATCATCGCCGCATCCCCCGCGGATGCATCGCCGTTCCAGGACACGCTTCTATTCCAAGAAAACGATCCGGTACCGACCTCGCAAATTCGCTACGAAGCGTTGAACATTACGGTGGGATCGAGCGGGCAAGGCGAATCGCCTCTGCAGAACACGCGACTTCCGGCGGACGTCAATAATGACGGTCAAGTGACTCCGATTGATGCATTGCACGTCATTAACGAAATGGCACGAGCGTTGCCATCGGCGGCCGAGGGTGAATCGCTGCTAGTCAGTTCTTATTACGTGGACGTCAATGGTGACCGAGCGGTAACCGCGCTCGATGCACTTCAAGTCATCAACGAACTGAGTCGTCGCGTGCAGCCAACCGGCACCAGCAGTGAAGGTGAACAAGTCGCCACCGCGATGCTCCAGACGACAGCTTCGTCACAATCCGTTGAACCCGTAACCGATTCGGTCTTTGCTGAGTTGTCCAGCGGTGACGGCAAGGTGGTTTCGGTTGATGGGCCGACCCACTCGCAAACGGCGAACGCCGCCGTGGCAACCGGTTTCACCAGTGCTACGGATGATGACGACGACGTACTTGATTTGTTGGCTGACGACTTGGCCGGCCTGCTCAGCTAGGCTCGTCCGACGGCTTTGGTGGCGTCCAAGCAGCTAACATAAGAGCGGTGATGTCGAATCAAATCAGCAGTCTCCTTCGTTGGGGGAGAGGCAACCACAGTGTGGGGCGGAAGAAAAACTGCCCCCCTATCGACATCAACCGCAAAGTCTTAAACGTCCAGCCTTGGTCCCCCTTGCCGCGCCGCTATGAAAACCGCCCGTCGAACGTCGTAGTGGGTAGGATCCATCACGCTGGCGATGAATGGGGAAACAATTTTTCGCAGCCCCACGTCAAATCTTGGCAAGCTGGTTAAACTAGGTCAAAAATCGCCACCTGATTCCTCGCAATCACGATGTTGCCGCAGTGAAAACTATCTTGAGAGTCTCTCACCCGCTGATCCGAGTCAGCTTCATAATCGCCACCATTCTGTTCGGTTGGCAAATAGCGAACGCCCAATTCTTGCCGAATTCCAAGCACAGTGATTCGACAGATCGGTTCTTCCAAATCGATTCATGGCTGCCGACGCCGACGAGTACGCGAACCGCCTCGGGAGCCCCCGGCCCCGGTTATTGGCAACAGCGTGCCGACTATGACATTGATGTCACCCTGGATGACGCGAACCAACGAATTCGCGGCACGGTGGCGATTGATTACCACAATCAATCGCCTCACCCGCTGTCCTACGTGTGGCTGCAATTGGACCAAAACATTTTCAAGCCCGACTCGGACGCGGTCACCACCGCTCCGGCGCCGTCGATGCACTCGCGAGTCGAATTTAATGCAATTCGTTCGCTGTTGGCTCGTTCGACTTTCGAGGGTGGCTACAACATCAAATCGGTGACCGATGGCGACGACCATCCGCTGCCTCATTCGATTGTCAAAACGATGATGCGGATCGATTTGCCGGAACCACTCGCCGCCGGTGCATCCACACAGCTGAAAGTCAAATACAGTTACAACATCGTCGACAGCAAAATCATTCGTGCTCGCAGCGGCTACGAGTTTTTCGAAAAAGACGAAAACTATATCTACGAAATTGCTCAGTGGTATCCACGGGTGGTGGCCTACACGGACTACACCGGTTGGCAACACAAACAATTTCTAGGACGTGGCGAATTCACGCTCGAATTGGGTGACTTTGACGTTCGCATTACTGTGCCAAGTGACATGGTGGTTGCCGCAACGGGCGAATTGCAAAATGCCGACGAAGTGTTAAAAGCGGAATGGATCGAACGAATCGAAACATCACGCTCGGCCGAAAAACCGGTGATGATCATTACGCCCGAAGAGGCCAAAGCGAACGAAACAAGTCGTGCAAAGGGGACCAAGACTTGGGCATTCCAAGCCAAACAGGTCCGCGATTTTGCCTTCGCCGCCAGCCGCAAATTCATCTGGGATGCGATGGGCGTCGAAGTCGAAGACAACACCGTGATGGCGATGTCGTATTATCCCAACGAGGGCAATCCGCTGTGGAGCACCTATTCGACCGAAGCGATTGCTCACACGATTGAAGTCTATGGGCGTTACGCGTTTCCCTATCCCTACCCGGTTGCGATCAGCGTCAATGGTCCGGTCTATGGGATGGAATACCCGATGATCTGCTTTAACGGACCGCGTCCCGAAGACGATGGGACGTATAGCAAGGCGACCAAGTACGGATTGATCTCGGTGATCATTCATGAAGTCGGCCACAACTTCTTTCCGATGATCGTCAACAGCGACGAACGTCAATGGACATGGATGGACGAAGGCCTGAATACCTTTCTGCAATATTTGACCGAACAAGAATGGGAAGAGGATTATCCATCGGGTCGTGGCGAACCTGCCAAGATGGTGCCCTACATGAAGGGGGGCGGACAACGTCCGATCATGACCGGTAGCGAAGAGATTTTAAGTTTTGGCAACAACGCCTACGGCAAACCGGCGACCGCGTTGAACATCCTTCGTGAAACGATCATGGGCCGCGAGCTGTTTGATTTTGCGTTCCGAGAATACGCGCTGCGATGGCGTTTCAAACGCCCCACCCCGGCCGATTTTTTCCGCACGATGGAGGACGCTTCGGGCGTCGATTTGGATTGGTTTTGGCGAGGTTGGTTCTTCAGCACCGATCATGTTGACATCGCGATCAGCGACGTGCGGCTCTATCAAATTGACAGTGGCGATCCGGAAATCAACGCTGAAATCAAGCGTCAAGAACGTGACAAAGAGGAACCTTCGATCTCGAAAGATCGCAATGTCGACCTGCCCAGACGAATCGATCTGCAACCAGGCCTTAAGGACTTTTACAACAGCCCCGACTATGACGAACACAAAGTCGAAGAGTCGGATCGCAAAGCGTACCAAAAGTTCCTCGACGGACTCGAAGCGGACGAGCGTGCGTTGTTGCGACGGAAAACAAACTTTTACGTCGTCACGTTCCGAAACGTCGGTGGTCTGGTAATGCCGATCATCATTCGCATCCACTACGCGGACAACACCAGCGAAACCGTGACCATTCCGGCTCAGATTTGGCGAAGCAACAGCAAACAAGTCGACAAATTGTTTGTCACCGAAAAAGAGATCGCTCGTTTGCAACTGGATCCCAAACAGCAAACCGCCGACGCCGAGGAATCCAATAACTATTGGCCGCCTCGACTGGTTCCAAGTCGCTTCAAATTATACAAGAGCGAGAAGAGCAAAAACCCGATGCAAAAGGCTCTCAAACCCGACGTCGATACGTCCGAAGCCGAGAAAAAAAGTGAGGAGCCGAAGGACGAAAAAGAATCGGATGACAAAAAGGATGGCGACAAGGACGGGAAACCTGAGGTAAAAACGGAGGCCAGATCATCAAAAGGCTCCTCCGACGAACAGGCGGACGAAACCAAATCAAGCAAAACGCCTCATTCGCGGCCCAAAGCCTCGTCTCGCAAAAAACCCTCGGCCTAAGTCAATTTCCACCTCCATGCTCGGATCGATCATGTTCCACGCACTTCTGTTGCTGATGATGCTGCACCCGGTTCATGAAACCGTTAGCGAAGTCCAGTGGAACGGCGACAGCAATCGCTTCGAAATCGCACTGCGGCTTCATATCCTTGACCAGCAATGGATTGAGCAGCAAGCGGATAAGTCGCAAGCAATCGAAAACGTTGCCGTCCGGTATTTGAACAAGACGTTTCAGATCCGCCCGATCGGTGACGGCAAAATCGAAACGAGAAAAGCCGCGGGACTATCGAAAGCAAAAATCCACTGGGTCGGACGAAAAGAGGAAGGCTCGCATGTTTGGTGGTATTTCGAAATCGAACCCGCCTTGTCTCCGGCGGCTTCGGCTTCGCAAAGCGTTTCTGCAGTGCAACGTGATCCGGGACAGCGGAGTGCTGCGGGGAACGAGCTGCCCAAATTCGAAATCACGCAGCGGATGTTTTTCGAGCGACAAGAAGGGTTCCGCAATCGCGTAATCTTGCTTGGGCAACTGTCCAAAACTGCAATCACCCTTACAATCGAGCATCCAACCGCACCTTTGGAAGAATCGATTGATGAGCAATCTGGCGAACCCCGGCAGCCCCCCGAATAAACCTGCTCCGCTGAAATTGACGGCGGAAGTGATTTCGATCGGCGATGAAATGACCAGCGGGGCGCGGCTGGACACCAATTCTCAGTGGCTCAGCCAACGGCTTGGCGAATTGGGAGTGGAAGTCCGATTTCAGACCACCGTCGGCGATATGTTGCGAGACAACATTGACGTCTTCCAAATCGCCGCCGATCGCGTCGATATTGTGGTCTGCAGCGGTGGCTTGGGACCGACCCAAGACGATCTGACTCGCGAGGCCCTGGCCGAAGTGGTCGATGAACCGCTCGAGTTTCGTCAACAGGCAATGGATCATATCGAAAGCCTGTTCGGAGCACGCAAACGGCCGATGCCCGAACGGAACCGGGTGCAAGCGATGTTCCCTCGATCGAGTCATATCATTCCCAATCCGCAAGGGACCGCTCCGGGAATTGACTTGGTCATCGACCGCGGGCACTCGACCACCTGCCGTGTGTTTGCATTGCCAGGCGTGCCCGCCGAAATGAAGTTGATGTTCAACGAAACCGTATCGCACCAGATTGCAGAAATGTCGGGGGGCGGCAACGTGATCCAGCACCATGTAATGAAGTTCTTCGGCACCGGCGAAAGCGACATGGAATCACGACTCGGTGACATGATCGCGCGGGATCGCCAACCTCGCGTCGGCATCACCGTCAGCGAGGCGACGATCTCGCTGCGAATCACCGCGATGACCGATTCGCTGCAGCGGTGTACCGAGCAGATTGCGAGTACGAAAACCGAAATTCTAAACCGAGTTGGCGAGCTGTATTTCGGTGACGGTGAAAACTACGAACAATATCACGCGATTGATTCCATGCTGCGGGCTCGCGACGAATCGCTGGCCCTGCTGGAACTCGGATACGCCGCACCGCTGGGCGATTGGTTCGCTTCGCTCGGCGAGACGCCGGCATATCGTGGCGGCTTGTCGTTGGCGGCGATGCCCGACACACCGCTTACAGAAATTCAATCGCAATTTGGTGCGGATTGGTTGTTGGTCGTTGACGGTTATCCGGCAATTCCCGGCGACTTGGTGGGGCATGTTCCGGCATCGGATGTTCGCATGTGGATTGTCGCTGCGGATGGGAAAACGTACGAAGAAACGATCCACATCGGGGGACATCCCGAAATTCTGCAGCCACGCATTGGAAAAGCAGCCATGGCGTGGCTGCGAAGTGTGGTCTCGCGTTCGCCGAAGGCATAGGATAGTAAAGATTCCCCTTCCCTCCCTTCCCCAATTGCGAATGGAACCATGTCACGACTGATTGCGAATCTCGGGTTTGCGTTAATGATGACCGCGCTGACAATGACTCATGGGGGCGCGGATGAACCGGCGGAAAATGGGCAACAGGCCAGCGAATCCGATAGCCGCGCCGAACGAATTTCAAATTACCTAACCGGAGCAAAATTTGTTGGCAAGTTCACGGTGGACGGCAAAGACGACACGACGCCTAAAACCGAAGAGTACACGATTAGTAAGTGCGAAAAACTCGCAGAGAAAAACCTCTATCGTCTGACCGCTCGGATCAAATACGGCGAAGTCGATAGTGAAATCCCGATGGACCTGCCGATCTTGTTCGCCGGCAACACTCCGGTAATCACGCTGAATTCATTAAGCCTTCCCGGTATGGGAACCTTTAGTGCGCGCGTTTTGATTCACGATGGACGCTACTCGGGAACTTGGCAACATGACAAGGTCGGAGGCCATCTGTTTGGCAAGATTGTCAAAGAGTGAACCCCATCGCCGCACGCGAGCCGATTACAATCAGCTCTCGCGTGCTTTCTCTCCCTAACGCTCCTACCTCAAGAGTCCACATCATGCTTCGCCTCGTTGTCAGTGCCGCGTTCACGTTGTTGTTGGTCGCTAGCGCAGTGGCTGAAAAGCCAAACAAGCCCGTGTTCAGCGACGATTTTGAAAACGGTCACAGTCGCTGGCAGATGCTTGATCCCGAGACCTGGAAACTTTCCACCCACGACGACAACTCGACGATCGAGATCACCGAGCGGGGCAGCGCTTACCAACCACCGGTTCGCAGCCCTGGCCATGTCGCCTTGATTCGTGACCTGGAATTGGGCAGCTTCGAGATTACCTTTCGCGTCCGCAGCACCAAAGACACCGGCAACCATCGCGATTGCTGTGTCTTTTTCAACTACCAAGACGATCAGCACTTTTATTACGTGCACCTCGGTGCAAAACCAGATCCCCACAGCGGGCAGATCATGATTGTCAACGAAGCCCCGCGTTTGGCGCTAACGAAAAACGAATCCCTGACTCCGTGGGATGACCAATGGCACAAGGTCCGAGTCACCCGCGATGTCGTTTCGGGAAAAATCGACGTATTTTTTGATGAGATGAGCAAACCGCACATGTCGGTCACCGACAAGACCTTCGGCAAAGGGAAAATCGGGCTCGGTTCGTTTGACGACCTGAATGAATTCGACGATGT
>NZ_JBFHFD010000394.1:0-8180 GCF_041583735.1 Novipirellula sp. | reverse complement strand
TCGTTTTTCAAAGATCACTTTGACGGGCAATCCGGTTTGATACGCGGTCATGGTGGCGAAGTACAGATTGTCGATCTTGGCGCCACGATCGAAACCGCCTCCTTCGATGTTCTTCCACGCATCGTCATCAAAGGTGAACGCTTTGGTGATTTCGCGTGTTCGGTCACCACGATAGTTAAAGAAGATGACCGCATCGCCATCTTTCACGAGCGTCGGTTTGCCATTGTGCAGGATCGAGGTGGCGGAAATAAATTCGTCACCGGTGCGGCTCGATTCGATCGGATGGTCGTAGTAACGCTGGATCGCTTCGCCGGCAGACTCGGCTGTGTTGTCTGCTCCCTTGGTCATCATGTCGTAGGTCGCTTGGACGCGTTCCCAACGCAAATCGCGGTCCATCGCATAGAAGCGTCCGATCACGGTGGCGATATGGCCGACGCCTTTTTCTTTCATCGCCGCTTCGATTTTTTCAACGTACGCTTTGCCTCCGGTCGGCGAGGTGTCACGTCCATCGGTAATCGCGTGGACGGCAAACTTTTCCGATTCGAGCCCCGAGCGACGCACGAGTTCAACGATCGCGATCGCATGATCCAAATCGCTGTGCACACGTCCGTCGGACATCAAGCCGAGCAGATGCAACGTACCGCCGGTTTTCTTGACATGCTCGATCGATCCAAGCAGCACTTCGTTGCTGAAAAACGATTCGTCGCGAATCGCACGCGTGATTCGCATCACTTCTTGGTCGACAATACGGCCGGCACCAATGTTTTGGTGGCCCACTTCGCTGTTGCCCATCACGCCGGCGGGTAGTCCGACGTCCTCGCCCGAGGTGTGGATCAGGACGTTGGGATATTTGGCCATCAACTCATCGGCAACCGGGGTCTTTGCCAGATGAACTGCGTTGGCGTGATTCCATTCGGGGTGCGGATTTTCGCCCCATCCATCGCGGACGATCAAAACAACAGGTTTTCGGCGAACTTCGGTCAAGGCTCTCTCGCTTATTCAGAAAGGTGGATTTTGCTAGACGCATTTTGATAGACGCATGGGCGAATCTCTCTCGTTTTAGCCAACCCAAGCGAAATTCGGAACCTCGTGTCCGCTTCGAAGTTCTCGCGAGGTCGGGTAATCTACCGCTTCTGTCATCTCGTGTCCGCCAAAATGACACGCCCAACCACTCGTCCCCCTTCGAACATTGATCCCGTATGAGTCTTTTGCGTTTTGACGCATCCCGAGCTTTTTCTGCCGATTTGGGGCACGACCAGACGCAGTACGGGAAAACGTTGGGCGAGGCCGATTCGCTCCGTCCCGAAATCCTGGAAATGCCGTTTTTTCGGCTGCCAGCCCAGCAATTGGCGGACTATGTGGCGATTCGCGAGGAATCCGAAGTCGGTCGCATCTTCAAAATCGCCAACTCGATTCACGACAAAATCGATGCCGTCGTCGTGCTCGGGTCGGACGCCGCCACGGCCGGTCCGATCGCACTGCGAGATGCGTGTTGTGACCCCTACCACAACGAGCTGTGCCGAGCCGGTCGCGGCAGTCGGCCGCGGATGTATTTTGTTGGCAACCATCTCGATAGCGATTCGATCGGGGCACTGCTAAATCGGCTGCGTAGTGGCGGCTACGGTGAAACGGCTCCCGAGACTCGCTGGGCACTTGTGGTGATCGATCCGACGGGACAAACACGCGAAACATCGGTCGTTTTGCCGCATTTCATCACCGCACTGAAAGCGTCGCTACAGCGGTCGCCGGGTGAATCGCTGGGTGATTACCTGATTCCGATCACGGGCGAATCGGGACCGCTTCGTCAATTTGCACTGGCCAACGGGTGCCGCGAAATCTACGACCAACACCCTCAAATTGCCGAATCTCACAGCATTTTTACTGCTGCTGGATTGATGCCGGCGGCGATGTTGGCGTTGGACTGCATGAAACTGCTCGAAGGAGCGGTGGCGATGAACGAGCACTTCAAAACCGCCGCTCCCGAAGAGAATTGGGTGATGCAGTACGTCGCGGCGAGCAGGGGAGCGAACCGTACCTCGCGGATCATTTGCCTGTGGACCGAAGCGCTTGCCTCGGTGGCTCGTTGGTACACCCAAATCGTGGACGAACCGCTTGCCAGCACCGTCGTTTCCCACCCCAGCGGCCTGCTTCGCCAATTGGAATCATCGGAATCGCTGCCCGATGCCCCCTTGCTGCCCACAGACCGCCCGGTGATTCATCACTGGTCGACCGCCAAGTGGCGAATGGACCCGTTGTCGTCGCCGAAATTCATGCATAACGACGAACCGGCAGAATTTTCCGATGCCCCACCGACCGCCACGATTCCGCATCTGTTGGCTGACATGATCGCCACGTCCTGCGAAGCGGTCCATCAACGGGGCTACCGGACGACCAGCTTTGACTTGCCCCATATCGACACATTCACGCTGGGACAGCTATTTCAGATGTTGATGATTTCCACGGCGATCGAAACCGGTTGTAGGAAAATTGCCGCGTCTGCCGTATAACTTGCCATCCCTTGATTCCTCGTTCTCTGCACAAATCTATGTCTGCGATTGACCAACTTTTTACTCAGCTGCGTGCATCCAAAAAGAAGGCGTTGATGCCGTTTATCACCGCCGGCGATCCCTCGATCGAAACGACCGAGGCGGTGCTTCGCAACCTTTCGTCCGCTGGAGCCGATTTGTGCGAAGTCGGCGTCCCCTACAGCGACCCGATCGCCGACGGCCCTGTGATCCAGGCGTCCTATCAACGTGCCCTCGATCAAGGGTTTCGCTTGCAGAGCGTTTTTGATCTTGGCAAGCGAGTCGCAGGTGACGTCGCGATGCCCCGAGTCACGATGGTCAGCTATTCGATCATTCATCGCGTCGGAACCGAGGCGTATGTCAAAAAAGCGATCGAGGCGGGTTATGCCGGCGCCATCGTTCCCGATCTGTTGGTCGAAGAAGCCGAAGCGTTCTCGAAGGTCTGTGAAGACGCCGATTTCAATTTGATCCAGCTGGTCACGCCGACCACCCCCAAAGAACGGCAAGTGCGAATCGCCAATTCGTCATCCGGATTCCTGTACTACGTCTCGGTCACCGGGATCACGGGCGAACGAGCGAAGCTGCCGCCGGATCTGCAAGAGAGCGTCCAGTGGTTGCGGGGCGAGACCGACCTGCCGATCTGTATCGGTTTTGGAATCAGCGGCCCAGAAACCGCAGCGACCTTGGCCCCCGTCGCCGACGGCTTGATCGTGGGATCCGCGATCGTACGCCGGATCGCCGAGTCCAACGGCAGCGAAGACGCGGTCAAGAAGGTCAGCGAGTTCGTGGGTGAGTTGCGAACGGCCATCGACGCCGCGTAACTGGCACGACCGTTACAAGCGGACGGGTTTCCCAGGCGGCACTGCTTTTCTAATCGGAAAAGTACCCGAAAACAGCGAAGTTTACTCAAGTGGTGTGCTACGTTTTTTTGGCCCACCACATACCATCGCTGTTACGAGAGTCTTTGCTACAGCTCGCCACTGTCGCAACCCACAAGACTCTTCCAACCAAAACGGGACATCACTGCCATGACCAAAACCGTCACTGCCAATCCAGCGGAAGATAAGAACATCCTCACTCTTGATCGTCGTAGCAAGCGAAACGAGCGACGCAATGGCAACCCAGACGCGGTTGACACCAACGTGATGGCCAAGCCACGTCGCAAAACACAGCGTCGTCGCCACATCGACCCAACCACTTGCGAACGCGATTACAACGATCAAGAAATCGAATTCATGCAGGCAATGGACGATTACAAGCGTTCGGCCGGACGAATGTTCCCGACCTGCAGCGAAGTTTTGGAAGTCATTCGTGCATTGGGTTATGTCAAACTGAACGCCGACCAACGCGAAGAGTTGTGCATCGACGAACAGGGCAGTGATTACTACGACGCCGATGCGAATCTCGAGGACGAACTCGAAGACGAAATCGCCGACGCCTAGTCCGCTAAGGACCGGACAGAAAAGGAATGAATGTCCTGGATCGTTCTGCGGTTCGATTTCAACGTAGCTGCCGTCGCCAGACGGCGGAAATCCACGCTTCTGCGAGCGTAGCTACCGACAGCAATAAACGGCTCGTTTCGAGCGATTAACGACAACAACAAACACAAACAACAGCCTGGGTGGCGACTGCGGTACAATCCGTAAGCCGCTTTCCAGGCTGTTTTCGGTTTCCCAAGGTCGCTTGTGCGCTTCGCCATCCAAACCATCGCCTATCTATGGGCGTCCCCCTACACCATCGCCGGCATCGCGATCGGGTTAATCCTGGGTGGACGATTTCAGCGAGTCGACGGGGTGATTGAAATCCACGGACCTCGAATCGCTTGGTTGCTCCGGCATATGATCGTGCACGCCCAAGCCTTGACGTTCGGGCATGTCGTGTTTGGGCAAAACCAATCGGCACTCGACAGCACGCGACTGCACGAACGCGTCCATGTGCGTCAATACGAACGCTGGGGTCCACTGTTTGTGCCGATGTACCTGCTGTTTTCAGCGATCCTGTTCCTACGTGGTCGCGACGGCTACCGCGAGAACCCCTTCGAGATCGAAGCCTACGACGCCGAAGAGAGAGAGTGAGACGTGGGCCGTAAGGCAACGGGTAACGCGTGGGACGAGTCGCTCACGCTGGCGATTTTGTGCCGGAGGCACTTTTCGCGATAGCCTTGGGTTTCAACCCAAGGGGCGGAGCGTCCGTAGAACACTCCGTCGCGGAGCGACGTTATGGGGTGGGGCTCGCGGTGTTAGCAGTGGGACGTACCAATTCAGAGTCACCAACCCTTGTGCGGAAATCTCGCTGTAGGCTCGATTTCCGACCCTCCCGACGCAAGCTGGGAGGGTGAAGAAAACTGTCGCTCCGCTACAAACCGTTGCCACTTATGCCAACAAACGGGTGATCGGTGTGCCGTCGCTGTAGCGGATTGGACGGCCGATCGAGGTGTCGATTTCGTGCGCCGGATCAACGCCCAGCCCTTTCAGTACGGTGGCGTACAGATCCGCCACGGTGATCGGATCTTCCGGTGTCTCGCGTTCTCCGCTGGGGTCGGTCGCTCCGATCCGCACGCCGCTTCGCAACCCTCCGCCGCCGAGCAAGCACGAGAATCCATGGGGCCAATGATCGCGTCCGTCCGCTCCATTGATCCTCGGCGTGCGGCCGAACTCACCCAAACACAACACCACGGTCGAACTCAGCAGGTCTCGCTCGTGTAAATCCTTCATCAGCGCCGCAAATGCAGGATCGAGCACAGCAGCAAGTTCACGGTGTTGGCCAAAGTTATTGTTGTGAGTGTCAAAGTTTTGTAACGTCACCTCGATCGCTCGCACCCCTTGTTGGACCAATCGACGTGCCACTAAACAGCCTCGACCAAAGTTCGAATCGCCATAATTCGCCAACGTCGATGCGGATTCCTCATTCAGCTCGAACGCTTTTAGTTGATCCGAAGTCATCATCGTCAACGCGGCATCGACGTTTTCCGAGTGCATGGTGCGATCCACGACCGATTGTCGTCCGCGTGCGAACGCTTGGGCAACCACGTCCAAGTGCGACAACCGCCGTTGTTGACGCGGTGCCGCCAACCAAGCCCTCAAGTCGTCGTTCGATGATCCTGGCTCACGCACGCGCAAGGCGTCGAAGCGGCCGCCTAAAAAACCGCCTCGCGAAAGGTGATTGTCGTAGCCCAGCGAGATGACGGGCGGGATTTCCAGCGGCTCATAGGGCAACGCGTGGGCAACGATCGCGCCGACCGACGGATGACGAAGCGTCGGATCGGGACGAAATCCGGTCTTGACCAAATACGAGGCCCGGTCATGGTCGCCCTCCTTTGAAACCAGCGAACGGATCACCGACAAGTGATGCATCTGGTCCGCCAACCTCGGAAATGAATTGGCAATTTGCACGCCTGGAAGCGACGTCGAAATCGCCCCCGTGGGACCGCCGATACGAGTCGTCGGGTGCGGATCCCATGTCTCCAATTGACTCGGTCCGCCGGACAACCACAACGTGATCAGCGATCGCGGTCGCTCGGTTCCGCGTTGTTCGGCCGCCCGCACCTCCATGCCCGGCAACGCAAACGAGACGCCTAGCCCAGTGGCCCAGTGAAGCAGTTCGCGTCGATTGAGAGGTCGCAGTGATGCCATGGCTTTAATGATTCCAACAAAACTCGGCCGAGTTAAACAAGGTCCAATATATGTCTTCGCATGCTCGAGACCGCACTTTCCGATTGCTCTCGAGTTCCGGTAAGAAATGAGCCTTTTCTTCGGCCGACGGATGCCGTGTTAAACAGGCCAAATAGCAGTGATCCAAACACGCTTCGGCGGTGCCGCTGATCGCGGCGATCCGGCCCACTGCCGAGAACAGCGTCGCCTCGCTTTGTTGGCGAGTTTCATTGCCGCTGAGCCGCTGGACCGTGTGCGGGATCGTACTCGCTTGAGCGTCTTCGGAATCGCCCGCAATGCCGTACTCGTTGATAAAACGCGATTGGCGTTGCCAGCGGCGAAACGCGGCCACCGGGTTCAATTCATCGGGACGCAGTGTGTTGATCGACGACGCTTGCTGCATCGATCGAATCATCTGGTGCGGGCCAAGTTCCGTCAGCGGGAAAACCGCCCACGACGCTTCTAACTGATCGGCAGTCACTTGGTCGCCGAGGCCAGGGTGAGTCGACGCGAGGCCGAAGGGACGCGTTTTGACAATCACGTGGATCAAGCGTCTCAAATCGTCACCGTGATCGATCAAGTCGTCGGCCAAAATATCCAAAACATCCAAATCATTGGGATCGTTTGACGTGCCTGGATCCGGCAGATCGTCGACTGGCGAGATGAACGGTCGTCCTAGCATCAATCCCCAAACCCGGTTTGCGATCGCTCGGCGAAAGCGACGATTCTCAGGGTGGATGACCCAGCTGGCCAATGACTCACGCTGATGCCTTTGGTCCGAGGCCATGAAGGCGTCAAAGGGCAATTCGGCAGCGACGGATCGCGATTGTTCCGCTCGATCGTCCTGAATGACAAACGGACGCGGCCGCGTGTCTTGGACGCGGTTGCGTTGAAATTGGACGTCGCCGAAATAGGCGGCGAGGCCTTCGAATTGCGATTGTTCCCACGATGCAAAGGGATGATCGTGACACTGCGCACAATCGATCCGTTGCCCTAAGAAGGCACGCGATGTGCGGGCCGCTAATCGCTCGGCCGCAAGATCACCAATCGCCAATTCGGAGGCAACAAACGTGGTCGCGGGATGGTCCGCAAACACGCCACGACCGGCGATCATCGCACTGGCGATTTCGTCATAACCCGTCCCTTGCTGGATCGATTCACCCAACCATTGCCTGAAACGTTCGCGCTGAGGCGGCTTCAATTCCTCGGACACCGGATCGATAAAGGCATCGCCCAGCCGGGCGGCAAAGTATTCGCTGAAACGCGAATCGGCAATCAATCGCGTCGTCCATCGGGCCAGCCGATCGGGCGAGGTATCGGACTCAAATTCACGAACCTCTTCGAGCGATGGCGAACTACCGACTAGCGCGAGCGTCAGTCGTCTTAGCACTTGCAGGTCTTCTGCGGCTGCGGCAGGACGGATCGACGAATCATCCCACTGTTTGTTCAACAACGCATCGATACGATCCACAGCCGCCATGTCGTCGCTGACCGAGGCACGCTTGGGCAGCGTAGTGAGTCCGGGCTCGACCGCTTTCCAGCCAACCATACCGACGATCGACATCATCACGATCGTCGTTGGCCAAATGGGGTGTTGAGTTCGCATCAGGGGAATTCGCCGAGCAGTCGAGTGCTACGTCCAAATTGTTTTTTTGGGTAGTGGATCTTGCTAAAGATCCAGCAGCATGAAAATCTTCAAAGAGATCCTCTACATCAATGCTTCATTCTTAATGGGGACAACGATGATTCAACAGCATCAAGATGAATTTGTTTCGATGAAATTGGATCGCGTTACCCAAGAGGATTCGTCATCGTACGAATGTTCTTGGGTGGACCACCTTGAATATCTCGCAATTTTCCGGAGACCACAACCTTTTTGCGCAGAAGACTTCGGTAGGGCGAAAGGCCAATCGGCTGGCCACGGCGGAACTTGGCCCTTCCGGGATGGTTTAAACTTGTTGGTTGTCACTCTGTTGGTTGCCTCTCACTCCGATACGCGAGTCGG
>NZ_JBFHFD010000393.1:0-8185 GCF_041583735.1 Novipirellula sp. | reverse complement strand
GAAATCTCATTCGGTGGCACCGATTTTGGCGTCGCACTCCGCTGGGCACGTGACATTTGCATCAAAGCCGCAGGCGGTGAGAAACAGTTGCATGTGTTCACCGATTTTCAGCGATCGGGTCTCGATTGGAGCGACATGGATGTGATGCCCAGCGACGTCCAAGTCCAGCTGCACGACCTTGGTCGCGATGCGGTGAACAACGTTGCGGTCACGACAGCATTCGCCACTCGCACGATGATTCGGCCTGGGGATGCCACCGTGATCACCGCCACGGTCTCGAACGAAAGCCCCTTTCCACTGACCGAGGTATCACTACGGCTGTTTTTGCGAAGTGATCGAACGACGTATGAGAAAGAACGCAAAATCAGTGTCGCCGTGGGCGCACTGGAAGAATTCGATTTCGAAATCGATGGACTGCAACCGGGGCTTTGGCAGGGACAGGTCGAAGTCGAGGTGGAGGACGAGTTGCGTTTCGATAACCGCAAATTTGTCGCACTGATGTCGGCGCCCGCATGGCGTGTGTTAGTCGTGAATGGCCAACCCAACGTATCGGCAATGCTTTCCGAGACGTATTTCCTCGAATCCGCGTTGCGGTTGGCACCGCCGGGGGAAACCTATGCTGGATCGCCCTATTCGCCTGACGTCGTCACGGCCGAGGGATTTGAACAAGCCGATTTCAATGAATACAAAGTGGTTGTCTTGGCAAATGTCCCCGATGTCTCGGACGCTGTGGCAAAACGGCTTGAAACGTTTGTCGAATCCGGCGGCGGTTTGATCGTTTTCAGTGGGGATCAAGTCACACCGCAGAGCTATCACGCACTGGATGCCGTCGGTTTATCGCCAGGCCAGTTTGGCGTGATTCAAGAAACACATGATTTGCCGTGGCGTGTGCAAGAATGGGACAGCAAAAGCTCGATTTTTGAGCCGTTCAACGATCCTCAATACGGTGATTTGCATCGCATTGCTTTTCATGCCTATACACGCGTCGTGCCGTCAGAGGATGCGAAAGTGCTCGCCTCGTTTCGCCGAGGTGATCCGTTGTTACTGGAAGTTGCTAAAGGAGACGGCCGCACGTTATGGCTGACCTCGTCTTGTGATCGTACATGGAGCGATTGGCCTCGTGGACGACTGTACCTGCCGATGGTGCACCAGATGCTCGGTCATTTGACGGGACTCAATGACGGCGGCCCCGTGCGAAGTGTGACGATGGATGCGACACACACGGTAGCGTCGGAAACCAAGCCAGGCGTTTATGACCGCGGTCACCACTGGGATGTGATCAATCCAAGTGCTCGAGAATCGGAGATGGATCGCTGCAGTCCGGCGGAGTTCTCGGAGCAGTTCGCGCTGAACGTCAGCGACGGGAACGAGAACGAGGCAGACGAAGGTGACGACGCGCAAGTCGCCTCGCTTGCTCCGTCGACCATCCAGTTGCGTGACAATGAGTTTTGGCACTGGATTGCCTTGGCACTCATCGGATTTTTATGTGTCGAGTGTTTTTTGAGCAATCGAACTACGGCTTAAGTATTGCGTTTGTTGAACGTTGGCACCGCCACGACTTTTCGGGAACTATGGTAATGAGCACCGTCAAATCAAAACCTCTGTTTGTTGAGCGATTCGAAGCCGCTTGGCAGCACACACGACGCACGCAGGTTGCCGGAACCATCACCTGGGGATTGGTGCTCGCCTTTTTCGGATTGATTGTTCTTACGGCGACCGATTACCTATTCGAGGTCTCGTGGGGCGACCGCGCGTTCTGGCTGGGTTTGATTTCGATCGCTTCACTGACACTTGCGGTCACCTGGATGGTGATTGTGGTAAATCGGTGGAGCAAATTGCGAGCGGCCAAGGAAATTGAAACTCGCTACCCGGAATTGGGCCAAGCGGTGCGAACGTCACTCGAATTTGGCCGCCAATCTGCCGAATCGCTTGCCGCCGCAGGAATTCAACCTTCACTCGTGCAAGCGCTAGCGGAGGAAACGGACCGCAAGGCCGAATCGCTTGATCTGGCATCCGGGGCACCTTCGAACCGCGTGTGGATGGCTGTGGCAATAGCGAGTGTGCTTGCCGTCGTCATCGCCGTTGCCACCCTGTTTAGCTGGGAATGGCGAGTCGCCACGTTACGCGCGCTGCTGAGCGATCAACCCTACACGGAACTATCAATTGTGCCTGGCGATCGCACCATCACCGAAGGCGAATCGATTGACGTGGCTATCGATGTTGCCGGACGAACCAACCGCAATGTGATTATCGCTTCGCGGATTGTCGGATCCGATGATGGATGGAACGAACGGGAATTAACCGACGAGGATGTGGCGGCATCGCAAACACGATTGGTGAAATACCATTCGCAGTTCAAAGGAATCGTCGCGCCCATTGAGTATCGCGTGAAGGCCGGGCCTGTGCAAAGTCCGCTGTACCGGATCGCTGTCCGCCATCCACTGCGGATCGAAAATATTAGCGCCGAGGTGACACCACCCCAGTACACGGGGTTGGCCGCCAGCACGATTGACGAAGGCAATCTAAGTGTGATTCATGGATCAACCGTTCGCCTAAATGTCACCCTGGATCGCCAACCGGAATCGGCAACGATCGTGATGACCGAGCGGCGACGCTTGGGACCTGGTGAAAGTCCCTCGGTCGAAACGATTCCGCTCGAGATCAACGACTGCCTCGCGACGACATTGTTAAATATCGATTCGGATCAAACCTATACCATCGTTGCGAGGGCCAACGACGGTATGGAGTTGCGTGAAAACAAATATCGAATTCGCGTACGCTATGACCAGACGCCTGAGGTTTGGTTCGAAACACCGGCCGAGGCTTTGGAGGTCACCAGTGTGGCTGAAGTTTTGTTGCGAGCCCGCGTGCGAGATGACTTTGGGCTGACACGAGCCGGTATCGTGTTCGAGGTCAACAACGAAGAAGAGTACACGCTCGCAGCTCGCGACTACGTCGCCATGTCCGCCGCACTGGCCGAATCGGAATCCGTGGCTTCGGAGACGAGTGATCAAGCGACGAGTGGCCAAGCGACTAGCAATCCAGCGGCCGGCGATGGCTCGCACCGCTGGACTCGCGATGCAATGGAACGCTTGCTCCCGCTGGAACTGTTTAATCTTGAGGAAAAGGATAGTGTGACTTACTACGCTTTCGCGGAAGACAATCTGCCAACCGGCGCGCAGCGGACAGAGACCGATTTGCGATTCATTGACATTCGCCCATTCCGGCGGGTGTATCGGTTGCCGGGCGAGGGTGACGCCAATGCCAACGGACCTCAGATTCGATTTTTAAGTGAGCTTATCTCACGCCAACGGTTCAATTTGAATCGCACGATTCGCATGGATCGTAAGACACAATCAGGCGAAGAACCGACGCTCGGTGAAGTCGACCGGATCGCCGAATTCGAAGACGATCTCTCAAAATCGTGCTTTGAGTTAGCTGTGTTCCTGAACGAAAGGGAATTTGACGGTAGCGATCTGTTGTTTCAAGCTGAGATGGTGATGCTGACCGCCGTCGACTCCTTGAACGTCGGCAAGTTCGACCTCAGCGCTCGCCAACAAAAGGATGCGTTGCGTTTGCTGATCGAAGGACGAAACACGCTGGAAACATTGCTGCGAAAAGGCTTGTCGAATTCGCAGCGACGTGCTCTGGGGAACTTCGATCGCATGCAGACTCAGAAATTGCGGCGGACGAAGCGAAGTCAAGCCAATGAAGATACCCCGGAGCAACTTGTCGCTCGAATCCGACGATTGGCGAGTCAGCAACAATTGGTGGCACAGGCATTGAATGGGATCGTGTCGGCGGCAAATTTACCGGCAGTGAACGGTGCCGGCGGTGGATCCCCCGCCGCTGCGACGCCATCGGCCGACGGCGCTTACGATCGAGATACAGAGCAAGAGTTGGCGGAATCGGAACAAACGCAGTTGGATATCGCAATCGAAACGCGAGAGGTGGAAGCTGCGATCGAGCAAATTCGTGAAAGCACGACTCTGGTCCAATCACGAGCGTCACAGGCTGCGGATTCTACCGATGACGTTTCCGGAGCGATCGCACGGGGTGATACGGATCTCGCAGCGGAAACCGCGCGTCAAGCCAGCGAACAACTACGTGAATTGGCGGCCAATCTCGAGGGCGTCTTGGCCACCGAAACGGTTCAGCAGATCAGCATGTCTCGAGATATTGCGGCGATGTTGGCGGCGATGCAGCGGCGTGTTGTCAGCAGCACCCCGAACGATAAACCTGGGGATCACGCGGATGCAGACGAAGCGACCAAACCGGCAGCGATTGAATCCCGAGAAGCACGAACGGCTGCGGCCAGACGTGCCCGTCTGCTCTCGGAAACGGGGCGAACGTTAGAAGATATCTTGGGATCGGCCATCGCATCGAACCGCATGGACGATGGCGAGGCGGTGCGGCAACTCGGCGAATTGCTGACCGAAAGCGATCTCGAAAAGGTGGTCGAGCGAATGTCGCAGATCGCTCCCATGATTGAACAGGATCGTGCGAAAGATGCTCAGGTCGAAGGGGATGATATCGCAGACCGCCTAGAAGTTCTGTCGCGTAAACTCGATGGCATTTACCGATCGGTCGTCACCCCGCGCGTCGCTCGATTGATGGAGCTCGAAAAACGAGCGACACAGCAGCAAAGCGAACTGAAGTCATTGCTAACGAACCAACAGATTTCGAGTTGGCACCGAAAAACATTGGAATTGATGGAAGAGATCGACAAAACCGATGTGGCATCGGCATCTTTGGATGAATTGTACGCAGCATTTCAAAAGCAAGGCTGGGGCAAAATGAACGACGAATTGCAGTGGGATTGGGAACGTGACGAGCAAGATGGATTCGAAGCACCCAGCGAATATGTCACCGGAATGCAGTCGGTTGTCGATGACATCCACCAGCAATTACAGGAGCTGATGCTGTCGGACATGGTGTCGGATGCAAACGACGCGACTCCGCCCAAGTACAAACATTTAGTCGATCGCTATATCGAAGTGCTCGGCGGTGTTACGCCATAATCGATTAGCCGTCGACCGGAAGCACCCACCAATCACGTCTCCCTCATTTCCATCGCTACGAAAATCACTGTGAATCTCGAACTGCTTCCCCAACTATCGCCACGCACTCTGCTATCGCTTTTTGCTGTTTTGGCTGTTGCCGCAATCGGGGTGCGATTGATGTGGGGGCCGCCCGCTCAGATTGCGCGTCGCACCGGATTGGTGATTCTGCGTTGTCTGGTGGTGCTGTTGTTGTTGATACCACTATTTAATCCAGTGCAGGTCAGCGAAACACCGGGGCATGTCGAGCACAACGATGTGCTTTATATGCTCGACGAATCCGAGAGTATGAACATGGTCAACGATGAGCAAAGTCGTTGGGATCAGGCGATCGGGATCATTCGTGATGCCAAAGCGAAAACGACGAACCTAAGTGCCAATACAAAGTCCTTTCGTTTCGGCAGTCGATTGTCCGCGATCGAATCCAGAGACCAAAACTCGGCGAGCGAAGATCCATTCGATGCGATTAAGCCGACAAGTTCTGACACACGACTGCGAATGGCGCTTCAGCAAATCACGAGTCGATTTGGAAGAGCACGTCCCGCATCGGTCGTCGTGTTTTCAGATGGACGTGTGCGAGATTCCGATGGAATCGAAGAGCTTGCCAAACATTTCGCGGAACTGAATGTGCCGATTCATGTCGCTCCGGTCGGGGATGCGGAATCCCGAGGCGACCTTGCGATCATCGCCGCCGTGATTCCCGAGAGTGTCCGCCGTCACTCGCGAGTGGAAGTGCAAGTGTTCACACGAAGTTACGGACTGGACGAACAACGTGCCGAGTTGCATTTGACGGCGCTCGATCGCGATGGCAATCCGCTCCGCGCGGTCACGACGCCTCAACCGCTGACGCTTCGCGACGGTTTTCAATCGCACCGTGTTTCGTTTCGTGCCGACGAAGATACACAACGATTGCTAATCCATATTCCGCCCAATGACCGCGAGACGACTTCGCAGAACAATTCGATCGAAGCGACCACGTTCATCGACCATACGAAAATTCGCGTGTTGTATGTCGAAGGATCGCCCCAGCGAATCCAAGCGATCCGTCAGGATAATAAGATTGTGTATCGCGGCGCCCATACCGAATTGCAAGAAGCATTGGTGGCGGACAACGATATCGAATGTGTTGTGGTCAGTGGCGGGGGCGGGATGTTAACGCGAATTGCAAACGATGGCAGTCCTGATATCGAACGTGGATTCGCTACTTCCAGTGCTGAATTAGCAGCGTTCGACGTGTTGATTCTCAGCAATGTTAGTCGAGAGGTGTTCACGGAGGAACAAATCGATTGGATCACGTCTTGGGTCAGCCGTCGCGGAGCAGGATTGTGCATGCTAGGGGGGCCAAACAGTTTCTCTGCTGGCGGTTGGGCCGGAACTGCCATCGAAACCATTCTGCCGGTTACGATGCAGGAAGCAAAATTCGATTGGGATCCCGGAGCGGTTGTGCAAGGCACGGTGGATTTGTCCGGGACACTGCATCCGATATGGCATCTCGTTTC
The DNA here is from genome assembly GCF_041583735.1 of Novipirellula sp. Lineage (NCBI taxonomy): Bacteria > Pseudomonadati > Planctomycetota > Planctomycetia > Pirellulales > Pirellulaceae > Novipirellula > Novipirellula sp. The sequence continues at coordinate 1,626 of NZ_JBFHFD010000393.1, read as the reverse complement.
TGCTGCGAAAACGAATCGCAGGATTGTTGAGCAGTTTCCGGTGTTCGATGGAGTGAACGAAAGTCTTCGTGTGAATGATCCCTTGGCCACCACCTTGGTCAGCGGTCCCGATGACACGCCGGTACTTTCGGTCGGACGTTATGGCAAAGGCCGATCGGCGGCAATGGCCACCGCGATTACCGAACCGTGGGCTCGCGCATTTTTGAATGAATGGGGCGAAGGTGACGATCGCTATTTTGCAAAATTCTGGCGGAACATGGTCTATTGGTTGGCGGAAGATTCGACCATCGGGCGTCGTCGTTTGATCGCGTCTCATGACAAGCAGTATTACAAGCCGGGCGAAACAATGACGTTGCGGGCGGTCGGTTACGACGAGGGAGCCAAGGTCACGCAAGACTATCGGATTGTTGCGATGATCGAACCGAAATCCGCAGCATTTGACCTGAATAACTATGATTCGCCGTTTCGTTGGCCCAACGGAGTGCAACGAGAAGAGGGCATGGAAGGACCGATGATCATGTGGGGCGAAGAATTTGAATTGCCCCGAGCCAACGCCGACACCGATGGGCCGCTGGGCGTCGAAAACGAGGGATATGCGATCGAATTGCAAATCAACGATGCAATGCTCAATGCCTCGGCGAACGAAGGACTCCGCATCGAATTGACAGCCATGGACGGGCAAACGCAAGTCGACAGCACGTCGCTGGATGTGCACATTTTGCACGATCCATTCGAGCTTCAGAATCCCTTTCCTGACCATGACCTTTTGCAGCGTCTCGCCGCCGCCTCGGGTGGAAGCGTCATTCACGACAGCGATGATCTTGCCGCTGTACTCAATGACTTGGACGTCAAACGTGGGCCACCGGTGGTACGCAAAAGCCCTCTGTGGAGCACGTGGTGGTTGTGGGCATTGATTGTCGGAATGTTAACGACCGAGTGGTTTTGGCGACGAAGTATGGGGTTGGCATAGCGGTTAGTCATCGAACCTATTGATCTTTGTGGGATCATCCCAAATTATTTTCACCCCAATTCATTCACCACGGAGCAATTATGCGTATCTTAGTTTTTTATCTCTCGCTAGCACTGATCTTTTGCTTCCAAAGTTTAGCTGCAGAAGAAGCGGCGGATGCCGCCCGGTCGGGTGAGTCAACGCCCGAGATCAATAGCCAGCGAATCGAAATGATGACCGAGGTCGCTGCCAAATACGAGCTTACGCTCGATAGCGGCGAACCTTTGCAAGTCATTCCCGAGCCTATATTGAAATGGAGTAATCCCATCCTGCGAACGCACGCCGGCTCGGTTTTTCTGTGGACCTATCAATCGCGGCCACAAGCGGTCGTCGGTATGTTCACAAGTTACGGGGATGTGGATCACGAGTGGCAAACGATCTGCGAGACAGGACTGACCGCAAAATTTGACGGTAAAACATTATGGAACCCCAGGACGGGGATCCGGTGGAACGCGATCGATGGCAGTAGCGAAATCGCCCCGTCGTCAGCACTCAGAATGGTGCAGATGCGTGCGATGGCACGAAAGTTTAGTGTCGAGATTGGCTCGGCGAAAAAGTCCACGCTGCTGCGGATGCTGACACAACCCTTGTACAGTTACGAATCGCCGGCAGCAGAT